>NCEH01000040.1 GCA_002304505.1 Rhizobiales bacterium 32-66-11
CATGATCGTCGCGCTGGTCGGCATCGGGGTGAATTTCGGCACCGCTTTGCTGTTCATGGCCGACCGCAAGAATGACCTGAACGTGCGCGGCGCCTTCGTACATCTGATCGCGGATGCCGCCGTCTCGCTGGGCGTGGTTCTGGCGGCGGCGGTGATCGCGGTGACCGGCTGGCTCTGGCTGGACCCGGTCGTGAGCCTTGTCATTGCGGCCGCGATCATCGCCGGGACCTGGGCCCTGCTGCGCGACAGCGTGAACCTCGCCATGGATGTGGTGCCGAGCGGCATCGACCATGACGCTGTGGCGGCCTTCCTTGCCGGCCGCCCCGGCGTCAGCGAGGTGCATGACCTGCACATCTGGGCGCTCAGCACCACCGATTCCGCCCTTACCGTTCATCTGGTGCGCCCGGGCGCCCCGGTGGACGATGTCTTTCTCGCCGAAACCTGCGCCGCGCTGAAGGCGCGCTTCAAGATCGGCCATGCGGCGATCCAGGTGGAGAATGGCACCATTCCCTGCGCCCTCGCGCCCGCCCACGTGATCTAGCTAGCGGGTAGCGGCAGGCGGACCAGATCAGGCGGAAAGACGAATTCATGACCAAGGATATGCTCGCCGATTTCCGCGCGCTGCTCGGCGAATCCGGCGTGATGACCGCGCCGGATTTCATCGCGCCTTATGTGGTGGACCACCGCCAGCTGATCCGCGGCGAAACGCCCGCGGTGCTGCGGCCGCGCTCCACGCAAGAGGTGCAGGGTGTGGTGCGCCTGGCCGCGCAGTTCGGCTTCGGCCTCGTCCCCCAGGGCGGGAACACCAGCTATGTGGGCGGAGCAACGCCGGATCAGGCCGGCCGCCAGCTGGTGGTGAGCCTGGAGCGCATGAACCGCGTCCGCGCGGTGGATCCGCTAGGCTTCACCCTCTCGGCGGATGCGGGCGTCATCCTCGCCGATGCGCAGGCGGCGGCGCAAGCGGCGGGCCTCATGCTGCCGCTCAGCCTCGGTTCGGAGGGCAGCTGCCGGCTCGGCGGCAATGTCGGCACCAATGCCGGCGGCCTCTCCGTGCTGCGCTATGGCATGACGCGCGACCTGGTGCTGGGTCTCGAAGCGGTGCTGCCCGACGGCAGCCTGCTCGGCGACATGCGCGCCCTGCGCAAGAACAATGTGGGCTACGACCTCAAGCAGATGTTCATCGGCGGCGAGGGCACGCTCGGCATCGTTACCGGCGTGGTGCTGAAGCTGTGTCCCGAACAGGTGCTCACCGCCACCGCCTGGCTGCAACTGGCCAAGGGCGCGCCGCTGCCGCAGATGCTCGCGGAGGTGCGGCGCGAGACGGCGGATCTCGTGTCCTCGTTCGAGTTCATCACCGCCAATTCGGTGGCACTGGTAGCGGCGCTGAAGCCGGGAGAGGTCAACCTGACCACCGGCAGCGGCGGGGCGGTGCTGCTGGAGATCTCCGCCTCATCGTACCGGGTGCCCGTGGACGAGATCCTCTTGGGGACGCTGGAAGCCTTGATGGAGAAGGGGTGGGTGGAGGATGCGCTACTCGCCCAGTCCGAGCGCCAGCGCGCCGACATGTGGGCGGTGCGCGAGACCATTCCCGAGGGCGAGAAGCACGCCGGCGGATCGGTGAAGCACGATATCTCGGTGCCGATCTCCGCCCTTGATGCGTTCCTGGAGCAGGGCGGCGCGGCGGTGGCGGCGTATGATCCTGCCCTGGTGCTCTCCGTCTACGGCCATGTGGGCGACGGCAATATTCACTACAATATCGTGGTGCCGCAGGGCGAGGACCGGCTCGCCTTCACCCGCCGGATCGAAGCGGGTCTTGCCCATGAGCTTTATGCCATCGCGGGCGCTCTCGGCGGCAGCTTCAGCGCGGAATATGGCATCGGCCGTCTCAAGCGGGACCTGCTGGAGCGCTATGCCGACCCTGTCCGCATCGCGCTCATGGGTCGGGTGAAGGCGGCTTTCGACCCCGCCGGCCTGATGAATGCCGGCGCCATGGTCGATCCCGCGCGGGAACCTTCGGCCTGAGGCTCAGGCCGCGACGGACGGGCTGCGCAGGCCGTCCAGGGCTTCCTTGGCGATGGGGGAGAGGCCTTCGCCGCCATGGTCGAGATGCTCGAAGATCTTCGAGCGCATGCGCGGGTCCCAGAATTTGTGGATGTGCTCGCGCGTAGAGGCGACCGCCGCCGCATGTTGCTGGGTGGAGAAGGCGGTCGCGATCTGGTTCGCCATATAGACGAGGCGGTCGTTGGTGCTGGTGCTATGCGACATGTGCGTGCCGTGAGGATGACCCGAGGTCGATGCGCTCGGGATGGGTGAAGAGTTCAAACCCGTCGCCGCGCACGATGGCGGCCAGCGTGATGCCGGCCGCCTGCGCGGTACGGATGGCGAGGGATGTGGGGGCCGAGACGGCGGCGATGACGGGGGTGCCCAGCACGGCGGCCTTCTGCACCATTTCGATGGAGACGCGGCTTGTGAGCAAAACCATGCCGCGCGCGGGGTCGGCGTCGAGCTTCACCACCTTGCCCACCAGCTTATCGAGGGCATTGTGGCGGCCGACATCCTCGCACACCGCGAGCAGGCCGCGCCCCGGCTCGTAATAGCCGGCGGCATGGACCGCGCGTGTCTCGTGATTGAGCGTCTGGGCGGGCGCAAGCGCAGCCATGGCCTCGAGCAGCAGGGATGCCGGAAAGACGGGGTTTGCGGTGACCTGCGCCGCCGGCTTGATGGCTTCGGCAAGGCTCTCCACCCCGCACAGGCCGCAGCCGGTTGGCCCGGCCATGGCACGACGGCGGGCGCCGAGTACGGCGGCCTTCTCCTCGGCGATCCACATCCGCGCCTCGATGCCATCCTCCACCGCGATCACATCGAGGCTGAGGATATCCGCCGGGCTGGAGATGATCCCCTCGGTGAGCGAGAAGCCGAGGGCGAAATCGGCGATGTCGAGCGGGCTTGCCATCATCACGGCATGGGTTGTGCCGTTATAGGTCAGCGCCACCGGTGTTTCCTCCGGCACCGCACGTTCGGAGACGGTGGCGCCATCCAGGCGCCACACGTCGCGGCTGACGCGGCGCACCGGCTCGGGAAAATCGGGGATTTCGGACATCTCATCCATGATGCGCGCCACCTTGTGTTGCTGCCATCAAGGTTGTGCCGAACGCGCCCGCATTCAAGTGTGGCCCTGCCAGGAGCTTGTCTCCCCTGTCGGGGAGAGCAAGGAAGGAAAGGCCGGCAAACGCGCAATAATCAGCTCGCGCCCAAGACCCGACGCCCGATTTCCCCTGTCCCAGCCCTCTCCCGCATCCGGGAGAGGGGCCGAGGTCCAGGCGGGGAGGGCGCGTCGCGGCGCCGGCCTTCATCTCACTCCGCCGCTTGCGCGATGCGGCGGCTCTGGCGGGAGAGTTCTTCATACTCTTCCTGCCAGGCGCTCGGCCCGTTGGAGGGGGCGACCTGCACGGCCGTCACCTTGTATTCCGGGCAATTGGTGGCCCAGTCGGAGAAATCCGTGGTCACCACGTTCGCCTGCGTCACCGGATGGTGGAAGGTGGTGTAGACCACGCCGGGCTGCATGCGCTCGCTGATCACCGCGCGCAGGGAGGTGCCGCCGGCGCGGCTTTCCAGCTTCACGAAGTCGCCGTCGCGGATGCCACGGTTCTCGGCATCGTGCGGGTGGATCTCCAGCACGTCTTCCGGATGCCAGGCGACATTCTCCGTGCGGCGGGTCTGCGCGCCGACATTGTATTGCGAGAGAATGCGGCCCGTGGTGAGCAGCAGCGGGAACAAGGGGCCGGTGCGCTCGTCGGTGGGCACATATTCGGTGAGCACAAACTTGCCCTTACCGCGCACGAAGCCGCCGATGTGCATGATGGGGGTGCCTTCCGGCGCCTTGTCGTTGCACGGCCATTGCACCGAGCCCAACTCGTCCAGCTTTTTGTAGCTGACGCCCGTGAAGGTGGGCGTGAGGCGGGCGATCTCGTCCATGATCTCGCCGGGATGGCTGTAGTCCATGGGATAGCCCAGGGCCTCAGAGAGCATGACGGTGACTTCCCAGTCGGCATAGCCGTTCTTGGGGGCCATCACCTTGCGGATGCGCTGGATGCGACGCTCGGCATTGGTGAAGGTGCCGTCCTTCTCCAGGAACGAGCAGCCGGGCAGGAACACGTGGGCGTAGTTCGCCGTCTCGTTCAGGAACAGATCCTGCACCACGAGGCATTCCAGCGCGCCGAGGCCGGCCGAGACGTGGCGGGTGTCGGGGTCGGACTGAAGAATGTCCTCGCCCTGCACATACATGCCCTTGAAGGTGCCATCGACGGCGGCGTCGAACATGTTGGGGATGCGCAGGCCGGGCTCGGCATCCAGCTTCACGCCCCACAGGCTTTCGAACAGCGCGCGGGTGGCGTCCGGTGGTGGAGCCCTGGGAATGCTCGGTCACGCCGAGGCCGTAATAGATCGCCGCATTGCCGCCGGTGGCATAGAGGCGGGCCGCCTTGCGCACGTCCTGGGGATCGACGCCGGTGTATTTGGCGACCGCTTCCGGGCTGTGGCGCTCGTCGGCGACGAAAGCCGCCCATTCCTGGAACTCGTCCCAATCGCAGCGCTCGCGGATGAACTTTTCGTCCATCAGCCCTTCGGTGACCACCACATGGGCCAGCGCCGTGACCAAGGCCACGTTCGTGCCCGGACGCAGCGGCAGATGGAAGTCCGCCTGCACATGTGGCGTGCGCACGAGGTCGATCTTGCGCGGGTCGGCGATGATCAGCTTCGCGCCCTCGCGCAGGCGCTTCTTCATGCGCGAGCCGAACACCGGGTGGCCGTCGGTCGGGTTGGCGCCGATCACCAGGATCACGTCGGTCTCTTCGATGGAATCGAAGTCCTGCGTGCCGGCGGAGGTGCCGTAGGTCTGGGAGAGGCCGTAGCCGGTGGGGGAGTGGCAGACGCGGGCGCAGGTGTCGACATTATTGTTGCCGAAGGCGCCGCGGATCAGCTTCTGGACCAGATAGGTCTCTTCATTGGTGCAGCGCGAGGAGGTGATGCCGCCCACCGAGCGGCGGCCGTACTTCTCCTGGATGCGCTTGAACTCGGAGGCGGCGTAGGCGATCGCCTCCTCATAGCTCACTTCCTTCCACGGCTCGTGGATGGAGGAGCGGATCATGGGCTTGAGGATGCGTTCCTTGTGGGTCGCATAGCCATAGGCGAAACGGCCCTTCACGCACGAATGGCCGCGGTTCGCCTTGCCGTCCTTATAGGGCACCATGCGCACCAGCTCGTCGCCGCGCATCTCCGCCTTGAAGGTGCAGCCGACGCCGCAATAGGCGCAGGTGGTCACCAGCGAATGCTCGGGCGTGCCGATGTCGTACATGGCCTTTTCGTTCAGCGTCGCGGTGGGGCAGGCCTGCACGCAGGCGCCGCACGACACGCATTCGGACGACAGGAAGCTCTCGTTCATGCCCGGCGACACGCGCGAGCCGAAGCCGCGGCCGGAGATCGTCAGCGCGAACGTGCCCTGCACTTCCTCGCAGGCGCGCACGCAGCGGTTGCAGACGATGCACTTCGACTGTTCGTAGGTGAAATAGGGGTTGGATTCGTCCTTGCCCAGCTTGGTGTGGTTCTCCCCCTCATAGCCGTAGCGCACGTCGCGCAGGCCGACCACGCCGGCCATGTCCTGCAACTCGCAATCGCCATTGGCGGAACAGGTCAGGCAATCCAGCGGATGGTCGGAGATATAGAGCTCCATCACGCCTTTGCGGATCTGCTTCAGCCGCTCGGTCTGGGTCTTGACGACGATGCCTTCCGCCACCGGCGTGGTGCAGGAGGCGGGGGTGCCGTTGCGGCCCTCGATCTCCACCAGGCAGAGGCGGCAGGAGCCGAAGGCGTCCAGCATATCGGTGGCGCAGAGCTTGGGGATCTGGTTCCCGATCTCCATGGCGGCGCGCATGATGGAGGTGCCTTCCGGCACTTCCACCTTCATGCCGTCGATGACGAGCGAAACCAGCTTCTCGGACTTGGAGCGGGGCGTGCCGTAGTCGATTTCATGCACGAGGGACATTGAGTTCCTCCTATTCCGCAGCCGCGGGCAATTTCGGCGACACACCGAAATCTTCCGGGAAATGGGTGAGCGCGCTGATCACGGGATAGGGCGTGAACCCGCCGAGGGCGCAGAGCGAGCCGAGCTTCATCGTGTGGCAAAGGTCGGTCAGGATGGCGAGATTGGCGTCGCGCCGATCGCCCTTGATGATCTTGTCGAGGGTTTCCACGCCGCGCGTGGAGCCGATGCGGCAGGGCGTGCACTTGCCGCAGCTCTCGTGCGAGCAGAATTCCATGGCGAACTTCGCCATGTGGGCCATGTCCACCGTATCGTCGAACACCACGATGCCGCCATGGCCGATCAGCGCATCCTTGGCCGCGAAGGCTTCATAGTCGAACGGCGTGTCGAACTGCGACACCGGCATGTAGGCGCCGAGCGGGCCGCCCGCCTGCACCGCGCGCACCGGACGGCCGGAAGCAGTGCCGCCGCCGATGTCGTTCACCAATTCGCCGAGCGAGATGCCGAACGCGGTTTCGAACAGGCCGCCGAACTTGATGTTGCCGGCAAGCTGGATCGGCATCGTGCCGCGCGAACGGCCCATGCCGAAGTCGCGATAGAATTGGCCGCCCTTGTCCAGGATCACCGGAACGGTGGCGAGCGAGATCAGATTGTTGATGACGGTGGGCTTGCCGAACAGGCCCTTGTGCGCCGGCAGCGGCGGCTTGGCGCGCACCACGCCGCGCTTGCCTTCCAGGCTGTCGAGCAAAGCGGTTTCCTCGCCGCACACATAGGCGCCGGCGCCCATGCGCATTTCCATGTCGAAATCATACCCGGACCCGGCGACATTCTTGCCGAGCAGCCCGTTGGCACGGGCGATGGCGATGGCCTTCTCCATCACCACCAGGGACAGGGGATATTCCGAGCGGCAATAGACGAAACCCTTGGTCGCGCCAACGGCGAGGCCGGCGATGGTCATGCCCTCGATCAGGCAGAACGGATCGGCTTCCATGATCAGGCGGTCGGCAAAGGTGCCGCTGTCGCCCTCGTCCGCATTGCAGACGATGTAGCGCTGGTCGGCCGGGGCGGCGGCGACGGTGCGCCATTTGATGCCGGTGGGAAAGCCCGCGCCGCCGCGCCCGCGCAGGCCGGAGAGGAACACTTCCTCCACCGTCGCGGACGGGCCGATCTCAACCGCCTTGGCAAGGCCGCGATAGCCGCCATGGGCCTTGTAATCCTCCAGCGAGAGCGGATCGATGATGCCGCAGCGCGCGAAGGTGAGGCGGGTCTGCTTCTTGAGATACGGGATCTCTTCCACCAGCCCGACATTGAGCGGGTGGGCGGCGCCCTCGAGCAGACCGCTATCCAGGAGAGCTTCCACGTCGGAGGGCTTCACCGGGCCGTAGCCGACGCGGCCGGCGGGGGTTTCCACCTCCAGCAGGGGCTCCAGCCAGAACAGGCCGCGCGAGCCGTTGCGCACGATTTCCACCGAAAGGCCGCGCGCCGCGAAGGCGTCCTGCAGCTTACGGGCGATGCGGTCGGCGCCGCAGGCGATTGCGGTGGCGTCATTGGGGATGAAGATGCGGGGGCTGCTCATCGGTCGGTCTCCGCGACCAGTTCGTCAATGGTTTCGCGGTCGAGGCGGCCCACAAGGCGGCCGTCGATCATGGCCGAGGGCGCGCAGGCGCATAGGCCGAGGCAATAGATCGGCTCCAGCGTCACGCGGCCGTCGGGCGAGGTTTCGCCCATGGCGACACCGAGGCGTTCCTGGGCATATTCGGCCAGCTTGTCCGAGCCCATGGACTGGCAGGCTTCCGCCGCGCAGAGCTTGAGCACATGGCGGCCCGGCGGCTCGCGGCGGAAGTCATGATAGAAGGTGACGACGCCGTGCACTTCGGCGCGCGAGAGGTTCAGGCTTTCCGCAATCATCGGAACGACAGGCTCGGGCACGAAGCCGAACGTCTCCTGAATGGCATGCAGGATCGGCATGGCGGCGCCATCCATATGCCGGTGCGAGGAGATGATCTCGGACGCGCGTTCCGCGCTCCACGATTCGTAGCCGACCATCGGCAAATACCCTTCCCTGGTCCGCTGAAGGCGGTTCCTTGTTACAATTCCAGGAAGAATGGCAGGTTGGCTCGGTGGATCAAGCGAGCTGTGGGATGTTGCGATAGAACATCTCTATCGTCGGCGCTCGTGAAAAACCGGCGGGATATTGCAAACGCTCAATTGTGACTCGGGCTTTGGCCCGGAGAACCGGTTTGTTTTTGGTATATTGATTGTCGTTCTCTATCTTGAGCCCATGGCTGCGCCCCTGGATGGCCTCCGGCATGGTGCGGTGCAACATGTGAGGAAAGGCGTGTGCGGCTCGGATCCGTGCGGCAGCCTCGTCAGGCGCCGTCAGCCGTGTTTCCGGAATTTTGAGCGTAGCCGGCCAATGGCGCCTGCCTTCAATCCATGACGGACTCGTCGCCCGCGTCCGGCAGGGGAACTCTCCGCGATTTTGCATCAACGCGACGCGTGGCGGCGCGCCAGTCGGCGAGCAGGATAGACGCTATTTTAACGCGTAAAATATACTGATACTCTTATAGCTTGTAGTAAGGTGTGTCCTGTCACCGCGCTGACGCTGGGTGCGGACAGGGCTGATGGTAGGCAGTTGAGCCCGGCATCGCTGTTGTTCTTTCACTGTTGCTTCGGATTTCGCGTGTCTGCGTTTTTGCGGACGGATGATGCGCGCGCTGATGGCCGGCGAACCGCGTGGTGATTCACCTCAGACGGATGGGGTAAAACGATGGCTTACGCACAATGGGCTGAATTCACCATCAATCCGGTCAATTGCTCGGTGACCCTGAAGAACGTCGTTCTCCATTGGGGAAAATTCTATATCGGGAGCAAGGATAACCAAATCAGCCCCGACACGCTGGAAGGCAAGGTCATCAAGAACGGCGAAAGCTATACGTTCGGAGCTTGCGCACGCGAGAATGCCTCTTCCGGCACCGAAGGCAGCTTCGATCTCTATGATGGCGAGACGAAAATCGGCAATTATTATTGGGACTGCCCCTGGGGCAGCAAGACCAGAAGGTCCACCTGGATGCGCGGCTCCGACGCCTATATGGCCTGGCCTATCGGAGCCAATCTCAACAGCGACGCGCTGGGCAACATCACGTTTAGGGTCGTCTATCGCGGCTGATCTTGGTGCCGACACAAGCGGCGCCGCCACCCGCTGACCCGACTGCAACCAAAGCCGTCGGAGTCACGGTCCATGTCCTTCCGCCCCGTCCGCGCGCAGGTGCGGCCGGTTGCATGCCCGCGCGATGGGCTGAAGCCCTTCAGCCGAACTTGAAGAGAACCCCATAGCCGCCGCGCGGATAGCTCCATTCGATATCGCCGGTGGGCTCGGCGATCACGCGGCAGGTGCCGCATTCCACGCAGCCGTCCACGGTCACTTCCACTTGGCCGCTTTCGGTGAGGTCGTAGCAGCGCGCAGGGCAGGCCTTCAGCAGGGCCAGCAGCGGCGCCGGCGGCACGGTATGGGGACGCACCTTGATATGGGCGCGGCCGGCATCCACCAGATAGCGATTGTAGAAGAGCTTGTCTTCGACGCGGACGGTCGGATCGCTCATCGTTCCAACTCCAGGGTTTGAGGGGCTCAGGTCATTTCAGTTCGCGCGGGGCGTGCGCCCCGCAGTTCAGTTCAGCGCCAGGCGCGGGCGAAGCGGAACGCGTCGCCGAACAGGCCGGCCCAGGAGCGAGCCGCCACGAACGAGCGCAGCGTCATCTTCTCCTTCTCGATCTTCGGCGTGCCATCGACGCGCACGAAGTTCTGCATCGCCTTGGAGACGAGCTGGGGATAGGTAAGGAAGAAGTTCTGCGATTGGACATGCATCAGCGCCGGCATGTCCTTGTACTTCTTCAGATCCTTGATGACGAAGGAATCGTCCAGAAGGGTCTTGTAGAGGGCGAGGTTCTTCGCCGTCATGGGCTCGCGCCGCGACTTGATCTGGAAGATCGCCTCCGCCGCGATGCGGCCCGAGGTCATGGCGAGGTTCGAGCCTTCGCGATGGATGGCGTTGTTGAGCTGGGCCGCATCGCCCACAACCACCCAGCCGTCGCCATAGAGCTTCGGGATCGCCTTGTATCCGCCCTCGGGAATGAGATGGGCGGAATATTCCTTCACTTCCGACCCCTCGATCAGCGGTGCCACCGAGGGATGGCTCTTGAAGCGCTCCAGCAGGCCATAGGGCGTCTCGCCGGATTTCTGGAAATCCGCCACCAGGCAGCCGATGCCGAGCGAGACGCATTCCTTGTTGGCATAGATGAAGCCCATGCCCGTCATGCCGCGGGAAATGGTGCCGACGGCCTCGATCACCGTGCCCTCGTCGCCCTTCAGGTTGAAGCGCGCCTCGATGGTCTCGCGCGGCAGGAAGTGCATTTCCTTCACCGCAAGCGCCACATTGTCGGGCTTCGGCCGCTCGCGCAGGCCGGACCGCGTGCCGAGCAGGCCATTCACGCCCTCGGCCAGCACCACCACGTCGGCATGGATCTGCCCGCCCTTGCGGTCGGTGCGCACACCGATCACCTTGCCATAGGCGTCCTGGACCAGCTCCGTCACCGTGGTCTCGCACAGCACGACGGCGCCGGCCTCCTTCACCTTGGAGGAGAACCATTTGTCGAACTGGGCGCGGATGATGGTGTAGCGGTTCGGCTTTTCCTCGTTGAACTCCAGTTGCAGCACCTTCAATCCGCGCTGGGCGAGGGTGAGGGCGGCGGCATTGCCCGCCATACCCGCGCCAACGACGATCGCGTCAAATTTTTCCTCGATCATGGCACGCTCCTCCTTCAGCTTGCGATCCGGTCGCGCGAATGGGGCGACAGGCGCGCACGAAAGGCCTCGGTCAGCGCCGGCAGGAGCCGGATCGCGTCGGTGACGATGCCCACATGGGCGAATTGGAAGATCGGCGCGTTGGGGTCGGTGTTGATGGCGACGATCATGTCCGCCCCCTCCACGCCCACGCGATGCTGGATCGCGCCGGAAATGCCGGCGGCGATATAGAGCTTCGGGCGGATGGTCTTACCGGTCTGGCCGATCTGCCGGTCGGACGTAACCCAGCCCTTCTGCACCAGGGGGCGCGAGCAGCCGTATTCCGCCCCGAGCACGCCGGCGAGCTGGCGCACCAGCTGGAAATTCTCCGGCGATCCAAGCCCGAGCCCGCCCGCCACCACCACGTCCGCATAGGCGAGGTTGGATTTCGCGGAATCGCGGTCCGGCATGAAGGCCAGCACCTTGGTGACGATGTCGTCCTCGATCATGCCCAGAGGGTGGGTGATGATCCGTCCCGCCATTTTCTCCACGCGCTCCGGCATGGACATGACGCGCGGGCGGATGGTCGCCATCTGCGGGCGATAATTGAGGGTATAGATGGTGCACAGCAGCGAGCCGCCGAACGTCGGCCGGGTCGCGGCGAGCGAGCCGTCTGCATCCACGTCCAGGTCGGTGCAGTCGGCGGTGAGGCCGGTGAGCAGCGTGGTCGCCACCGAGCCGGCGAGGTCGCGGCCGAGCGTGGTCGCGCCCAGCAGCAGGATTTCCGGCTTATAGGTGTTCACGACATCGGTGAGCGCCTTGGTATAGGCCTCGTTGCGATAGTCTGTGAGGAGGTCGTCGGCCACCACATAGGCGAGGTCGGCGCCGTAGCAGAAGGATTCCGCGGCAGCACTGCGCGTGGCCTCGCCCTCGGGGCCGATCACCACCGCCGCCAGCTCCACCTTGAGCTTGTCGGCGAGAATGCGGCCCGCGCCCAGCAATTCCCAGGAGACCGGATGAGCGACGCCGCGCTCCTGCTCGATGAACACCCACACATGCTTATAGGCCTTGAAGTGCTCGGGGAGCTCCTTCTTGGTTGCCGCGCGGCCTGCGGCCGGGGCGGGCGCTTTGGTTGGTTCGCTCATCGCCGTTTTCCCTCGTCCTTCGCTCAATAGCCGCGCGCCAAGGTCGCAAGCTCGGCTTCGAGCTTGGGCTGGCGCTTGAAGATGTCCTCGATCAGGGCCTCCGCGGGCGGGCGGCTGGAAACGTCCACCAGCGCGACCTTTTCCGCACGCGGCGGCGGGGCGAACACGCGCTTCACGATGGTCGGCGAGCCGCGCAGGCCGCACTTGGTGATGTCTTCCACGCCTGCATCCTGCGCGCTCCACTTAACGATGGTGGCGCGCGCGGCCCGCAGGGCGTCTTCCATGCCGCCGCGCCGGATCTCGTTGGTCGCTTCCAGCATGGTGATGAGGCACGGCAGCCGGGTCTTCAGCACCTGCACGCCGCCTTCCGAGCGCCGCTCGGCCTCGATGGGCTTCCAGATCCAGCGTGTTGATCTTCGCCACATAGGTCAGTTGCAGCAGGCCGAGGCGCTTGGCGATTCCGGGGCCAACCTGCGCTGTGTCGCCGTCGATGGTTTGCTTGCCGGTGAAGATCAGGTCGGGCGCACCGAAGGTTTCGCCGATCTTGCGCACGGCGGTGGCCAGCGCATAGGTGGTGGCCAGCGTATCGGCGCCGGCGAAAAAGCGGTCGGTCAGCAGCACGGCGCGATCGGCGCCGAACGTGAGCGCCTTGCGCAGGCTGTCTTCCGCCGAAGGCGGGCCCATGGTGAGAACGGTCACCTCGCCGCCGAACTGATCGCGCAGGGCGAGCGCCGCTTCGAGGGCGAACAGATCGTAGGGATTGATGATGGTCGGCACGCCCTGACGCATGATCGTGTTCGTCACGGGGTGGACGCGGATCTGCGCCGAGTCGGGGACCTGCTTGATGCAGACGACGATGTGCATTCGGTTGCTCCGAGCATGTCTGACAGCTCGAAGAAGACAAACGCAAGTGTCGTACCAAGTGGGAAAAGAAATAAATTATCGAACGAATTCAGATGCTTGCCGGCGTGGATCTGAGCGTGGCGCGGCGCGGGCCAGCGGGCGCTGACAAAACCGGGCCGAACGCGTCGGGAATGCGACAGCCGGGCGGTGAGACCGGACGAGATGTGTGGGGTCGCCAATGCGACCCGCAGCGCCGGACCGCGCGGCGATTCCAGATATGCAAACGGCCGCCCCATCCCTCATGCGGAGGAGGCGGCCGGCCGATATTCGTGGAAACCCTCGCCGGAGGGATCGATTACTTGAGCACGTTCAGCTGAACCATGGCCTTGGGCTTGGCCGGCGCGACGGCGTCCTTCAGCACCTTGAACACCCGCTGATCAATGGGGGAGGAGGCGACGAAGTCCGCATAGGCCTGTTCGAGCACCGCTTTGCAGCGCTCCGTCACGGCCTCTTCGGTCTGGCCGGCGAAATCCTCGCTGACGAGATACTGTCCCATGCGGCGCAGGATGTGCAGGCGCGCCACGTTGACCACCAGCGGATCGTATTCGACCCCAAGCAGGGTGAAGAAATCTTCGGCGGAAGAGGCCTTGTTCAAGTGTTCGAGCACGCGGGGCGCATTGCTCACCGATCCTGCGGAACTGGTCATCGCCTGTCTCCTTCGCACGTGTTGCGCCATCGCGGCGCGGTGGCCGCGCCCTGCCGGGGCGCCCGGCGCCGGGGTTGAAAAGGCAACCTGCGTGCCATTCGGCCTGGATGGCGCAAGTCCATGATTTTTAGAAGTTTTAAAAAGGTCGCGCGATGTCGGGCTTGCGACAATCCGGGTTCCGTCAGGCCCCGCTGGTCGAACCGAACCGCAGTCACCGCCGCCGGCGCAGCCGCACCACCACATCAATGCCGGACACTTCATATCCTTCGGGAATCTCCGGCAGCCGGTCGATCACCACGCTGTCCGCGGGGATGTCGCACAGCATGTTCTCGTCCTCGATATAGAAATGGTGATGCTGGCTCGGGTTGGTATCGTAGAAGGCGGTGGCGCCATCGATGCCGATCCGTCGCAGCAGGCCGGCTTCGGTGAAATGGTTCAGCGTGTTGTAGACGGTGGCGAGCGACATGGGCACGCGGGCCTTCTGCGTTTCCTCGTGCAGAATGCCGGCTGTGATGTGCCGGTGGCCCTTGGAGAACAGCAGGCGGCCGAGCACGATCCGCTGGCGGGTGGGCCGCAGGCCGGCGCGGCGCAGCATGCCGCCGCAATCCACCCAGTTCCGATCTTCCTGCTTGCTCCGCCGCCACATCAGCCGGAGTTCCAGGTCCAGGTCCTGGTCGAGGACGGTCGGTTCGCAGGACGGTGTGGCGTGCATGTCTTCCATCGGGCGCACCATGATCAGGAGGGTTGGGACGAGGCGAGATCGCCTTCGGATGCGGCCCCGAGGGCCAATGTGCGGCGCCGGTCCGCCATGCGGCTTTCGCCACTCTCGTCGCCGAAGCAGAGGGCGAAGTCATTGCATTGGGTGCAGACAGGCGCGGAACACATCACGAAGCCGTCGTCCTCGCACAGCATGCGATAGAACAATCGCTTCCAGCGCATGTTGTTGGTGTTGCGCGCGGCCAGCGGGGCGAAATGGCGGGCGATGAGGCGGGAAAGTTCGGCGCGCTCGCGCAGCCCGAGGTCCTCCCAAAGATGGTTGGGCTCCATGGCCCGGCGCGCGATCATGGCGGCGAGCCAGCGGCCGGTATCTCCGTGCGAGGAGCATTTGGCGCGCAGAAGGTCGCGGACCATTGCGACCTCTTCGTCGACTGGCGTTGCGGCCTGCGCGATCCAGGCGGCGGTGCGCGTGCGCGCGAGCGGAAACCATTGGTCGATCAATTCGGAGAGCTCGCACGGGGCAAGGCCCACCCGGTCCGCGACCGGCGCGCCTTCCATTGCGGCCACGGCCAGGATGGACGCCAACACGTGCCGGTCGAATGCGATGTCGTCGTCGGCAATGGCCATGTCGGGGGTCACGCCGGTGAGAATGCGATAAGCGGCGATGCCGGGATGTTCGGCCTGATCGCGGGGCCGCCCAAGCTGCGACAGGGGCCGCAGGAAGCCGAGGGCCGGGTCGATCCTATCCTCTCGTGTCGCGGTAAGGGTCACGTTGCGCTCCTAAGGCCGTCGTGCAGCCCGCCTGCGGTTGTCTCCGGCCCGGTTGCGGCGATTGGCTTCCGCCGGCTTATGAAATCTGGGGAGAGATGCCGGCCCGTGGGCCGGCATCATATTCACTGTGGCTTGCTGGCTTCAGGCGGACATGGCAGCGAGTTCGGCGGCGGTCTTGCCGACGACGCTCTCGTCCACGGCCTTCATGATGCCGTGCTCCATGAGCATGTCTTCCAGCTCGTCCATGGTGATCGGGGTCGGGATGATGCCCTTGCCGCCGTTCGCATGGATCTTGGTGGCCAGCGAGCGATAATGGCCCGCCTGCACCGACTCCGGAGCGTATTCGAGCACGGTCATGCGGCGCAGCTCGGCATGCTGCACGATGTTGTCGCGCGGCACGAAGTAGATCAGCTGGGTGCCGAGCTTCTTCGCCATGGCTTCCGCCAGTTCCAGCTCCTTGTCGGTCTGGCGCTCGTTGCAGACGAGCCCGCCCAACCGCACGCCGCCGGAATTGGCGTATTTGAGAATACCCTTGGAGATGTTGTTGGCCGCGTACATGGCCATCATCTCGCCGGACATGACGATGTAGATTTCCTGGGCCTTGTTCTCGCGGATGGGCATGGCGAAGCCGCCGCACACCACGTCGCCGAGCACGTCGTAGGACACATAGTCGATGTCCTCGTAGGCGCCGTTCTCTTCCAGGAAGTTGATGGAGGTGATGACGCCGCGACCGGCGCAGCCGACGCCGGGCTCAGGACCGCCGGACTCCACGCAACGGATGTCGCGGTAGCCGACCTTCATCACTTCTTCCAGTTCCAGATCCTCGACGCTGCCGGCGGCGGCGGCGAGGCTCAGGATGGTGTCCTGCGCCTTGGCGTGCAGGATCAGACGCGTGGAATCCGCCTTGGGTCTCGGCCAGCGCCGCCAGCGTATTCTGGGAGGTGGTCGACTTGCCGATACCCCCCTTACCGTAAAATGCGATTTGTCGTAGTGACGACATCTGCTTCTCCTGCGAACTGGTTGCTTTGTCACGCCGGGGCGTGAGCCGCTCATTTCCGAACTCGTCAGCCCTACTTCGCGAAACGGAGGGGACGTTGCTTGTCCAGGTCATCGGCGTGAGCCAGCAACCAGTCGCCGTGCGCTGAATAGGTTTTGCAACTCCTGTGCCAAGGGTTTCGCTTTAATAAAACCTATTTGAAGCAATGACTTGGCTGCCTTCGGCGCGCTATTTCAGACTTGTTTCAAATCCGACACACATGCAGGCCACCCGACATCCGTGGACATGCTGCGACGAAGTTGGGGGCGGGCCGCGAAACCCGGCCGTCGTGCCGGTCGGCGCGGCGGCGGGTCGCGCCATTGAGGGCAAGGTGGATTGGGCCGCGCTGTGCATCACCCCGGTGCGCATGCTGGTGCGGCAATCCCATGTGGGTCTCCGGTTGAATCACGCGGGGTGAAGCAGGCGTATGCGTCGGACATCCGCCTGTAGCAGACGCGACACCCTGTCGGGCGCGCGACAGGACGGCGCCAGCCCCATTGGAATTTATCCAATTAAATCAGCGAATTCGTGTGTGGCACGCGGTTTGCGTGGGCGATCTGGCGAGATGTCACGGGGACATCGTACGCGCGCTCTGGAGTCACGTAGATGGCCTACAAGATCGTCGCCTCGCAATGCACGGTATGTGGTGCATGCGAATTTGAATGCCCCAATGCGGCCATTCGTCTGAAGAACGACATGTACATTATCGATCCCAAGAAATGCACGGAGTGCGAGGGCAGCTTCGAGACGCCCCAATGCGCCGCGGTTTGCCCGGTGGCAGACACCTGCATTCCTGCCTGAGGCGATGAGGAACATGGCCGGGCGGGCGACCGCGCCGGCCCGGTGCCGAACGGCGCCGCCGCCGATGGGGCCCGCGCTCAAGGGCTCCTTCGGGAGCGCACACACCGCTTGTAACCGTGAGGGGAGTGACTGAATGGCCGCCGTACAAGAGACAGTCGAGCAGGTCCGCCGCATCGACGTCGAGCAATACAAGTACGGGTTCGTCACCGACATCGAATCCGAGAAGGCACCGAAAGGTCTTTCGGAAGATATCGTGCGCTTCATCTCGGCGAAGAAGAATGAGCCGGCCTGGATGCTGGACTGGCGTTTGGATGCCTATCGCCGCTGGCTCACCATGCGCGAGCCGGAATGGGCGCGCGTCAGCTATCCGAAGATCGATTATCAAGATCTTTATTATTATTCCGCCCCAAAGAAGAAGCCTGAACTGGCGTCGCTCGATGAGGTGGATCCGGAAATCCTGAAGACCTATGAAAAACTCGGGATCCCCTTGCGCGAGCAGGAATTGCTGGCCGGCGTGGTGCGCCCCGAGGGCGAGCGGCGCATCGCGGTTGACGCGGTGTTCGACAGCGTCTCGGTAGCGACGACCTTTCAGAAGGAATTGCAGGAAGCCGGCGTGATCTTCATGCCGATCTCCGAGGCTTTGCGGGAATATCCCGAGCTTGTGCGGAAATATCTCGGCAGCGTGGTTCCGACCTCGGATAATTATTTTGCGACCTTGAATTCGGCCGTGTTCTCGGACGGGTCCTTCGTCTACGTGCCGCCGGGGGTGCGTTGCCCCATGGAGCTGTCCACCTATTTCCGCATCAACGAGCGCAACACCGGCCAGTTCGAGCGCACGCTGATCATCGCCGATAAAGGCGCCTATGTCAGCTATCTGGAAGGCTGCACCGCACCCCAGCGGGATGAAAACCAGCTCCATGCCGCCGTGGTCGAGTTGGTCGCCATGGATGATGCTGAAATCAAGTATTCCACGGTTCAGAACTGGTATCCGGGCAATGCCGAGGGTGTCGGCGGCATCTACAACTTCGTCACCAAGCGCGGCGATTGCCGGGGCGATAATTCCAAGATCTCCTGGACTCAGGTGGAGACCGGATCCGCCATTACCTGGAAATACCCGAGCTGCATTCTGCGCGGCGACAATTCCAGCGGCGAATTCTACTCCATCGCCATCTCCAACGGCCACCAGCAGGTGGACAGTGGCACCAAGATGATCCATCTCGGCAAGAACACGTCGAGCCGCATCATCTCGAAGGGCATCGCTGCGGGTGTGTCGCAAAACACCTATCGCGGCCAGGTCACGGCCCATCGCAAGGCCGCAGGCGCGCGCAATTTCACCGCGTGCGACTCGCTGCTGATCGGCGACATGTGTGGCGCCCACACCGTGCCCTACATCGAGGCGCGCAATCCGACAGCCGTGTTCGAGCACGAGGCCACCACCTCGAAAATCTCCGAGGACGTACTGTTCTACTGCATTCAGCGGGGCCTTTCCCAGGAAGAGGCCGTTGGTTTGGTGGTGAACGGCTTCGTGAAGGATGTGCTCCAGCAACTTCCCATGGAGTTCGCCGTGGAGGCGCAGAAACTGATCTCCATTTCGCTTGAAGGCAGCGTCGGTTAGGCGCTCAGGCACGAAACCCGCACAGGATAGGAATTGGCGATGACTGCGCTTCTGGAAATCCGCGATCTTCGCGCCGAGATCGGCGGGCGGAAAATCCTCAACGGCCTCGATCTTACCGTCAACAAGGGCGAGATCCACGCCATCATGGGCCCGAACGGCGCTGGCAAATCCACGCTGTCCTATGTGCTCGCCGGCAAGCCCGGATATGAGATCACCGGCGGGCAGGTGTTGTTCAACGGCGAGGATCTGTTCGAGATGTCGCCGGACGAGCGCGCCGCCAAGGGCGTGTTTCTCGCCTTCCAATATCCGCTGGAGATTCCCGGCGTCGCCACGCTCACCTTCCTGCGGGCGGCGCTGAACGCCCAGCGCAAGAAGCGCGGGGAAGAGGAATTGTCCTCGCCGGACCTGCTCAAGCGCGTGCGCGAACTCGCGAAGAAGCTCGGCATCGACCCGGAGATGCTGCGCCGGCCGCTCAATGTCGGGTTTTCCGGCGGCGAGAAGAAGCGCAACGAGACCCTTCAGATGGCGCTCCTGGAACCGCGCCTGTGCGTTCTGGACGAGACCGATTCCGGTCTCGACATTGATGCGCTGAAGGTGGTGGCCAATGGCGTCAACCAGCTGCGCTCGACTGAGCGTGGCATGATCGTCATCACCCATTACCAGCGGTTGCTGGACTATATCGTGCCGGACGTCGTTCACGTGCTGGCCGCTGGCCGGATTGTCGAGACAGGGGGCAAGGATCTTGCCCTGCAGCTCGAGGCGACCGGCTATGCGCAATATCAGAACGAGGCGGCGTGACGGTCATGAACGCAGGGATCGCCGCCATCAAGACCGAGGCCGAGACGGGCCTTGCTGACACCTATGCGGCCGCGCGGCAGGAGCTGCCAGGCGGACCTGCCGTAGCCGCGGCGCGTGCCGAGGCCTTCAATATCTTTGCGCTGGGCGGCTTGCCGCACCGCCGGCTGGAGGCGTGGAAATATACCGATCTGCGCCGCTTGATGAAGGATGCCAAGCCGCTCGCGGGCGCGCCCGATGCGGCTGCGCTGGGCGCTGCAAGGCAGGCCGCGCAATGGCTTTCCGAGCTTGGCGCGCGGCGCATCGTGGTGGTGAATGGCACGTTCGTGCCGGCTCTTTCCGATCTCGCCGACCTTGACGAAGGCCTGACCATCCGCGCCTTGGCGCAAGGGCTGGTTACGGACGAACCGCTTTTGTCGGCCGATCTTGGCACCCTGCTGCCGCACAATGAGCCGGCGCTCGCATTGAATACGGCGTTTGCGGGCGACGGCGTGGTGATCGAGGTCGCTGCCGGGGCGGAGATCAAGCGTCCCATCCATCTCCTGTTCGTGACCGCCGGCGAGACGGCCTCGGCAATCTTCACCCGATCTGTGGCGGTGATCGGCGCCGGCGCCAGCGTGAGCCTGATCGAGAGCCACGAAGGGCCGGAAGGATCGGACTATCAGGTCAATGCCGCGCTCCAAGTGCAACTCGGCGACGATGCGCGCCTCGATCATGTGAAGATCGTGCGCGAGGGCGGCGCGGCGCTTCATGTCGGCACCTTGCTTGCCGACATCGGCGCGCGGGCGCGGTTCAACGCGTTCAGCTTCATCGTCGGTGGATCGGTGGTGCGCAATCAGATGTTCGTGCGCCTCGCGGGTGCGGACACGGTCGCGGAGATTTCGGGCGTGAGCCTGCTGGCCGGGCGGCAACATGCCGACACGACCTTGTCCATCGAGCATGCCGCGCCGGGCAGCCAGAGCCGCGAAACCTTCAAGGCGGTGGTAGACGAAGCGGCACGCGCGGTGTTTCAGGGCAAGATCGCGGTGCGGCAGCAGGCGCAGAAGACAGATGCGCGCATGATGTCGCGGGCGCTTCTGCTGTCGGCGGAGGCCGAGGTTTTCAGCAAGCCGGAGCTCGAGATTTTCGCGGACGACGTTCAGTGCGGCCACGGGGCCACCACCGGCACGCTCGACGATCAGCTCAAATTCTACCTGATGGCCCGGGGGATTCCCGCCAAGGAGGCCGAAGCGCTGCTCATTCAGGCCTTCGTGGGGGAGGTCATCGACACCATCACGCAGGAGAGCTTGCGCGATGCCTTGAGCGCTGCCACGCTCGCGTGGCTGGGCGAGCGGGGTTGAGGCCATGCATCCGGCGGTCAGCAATGGAAGCTATGATGTGAACCGCATCCGCGAGGATTTTCCCATTCTCGGCATGCAGGTCTACGGCAAGCCCTTGGTCTATCTCGATAACGGCGCCTCGGCCCAGAAGCCGAAGGCGGTGCTTGAGCGGATGAATCAAGCCTATACGTCGGAGTACAGCAATGTGCACCGCGGCTTGCATTTTCTCGCCAATGCGGCGACCGATGGATATGAGGGCGCGCGCGAGCGGGTCGCTGCATTTCTGAACGCCGAGCGCACGGACGAGATCATCTTCACCCGGGGCGCGACGGAAGCAGTCAACCTCGTGGCGCAGACCTATGGCCGCGCCAATATTGGCCCTGGCGACGAGATCGTGCTCTCCATCATGGAGCATCACGCCAATATCGTGCCTTGGCATTTCCTGCGCGAGCGGCAGGGTGCGGTGATCAAATGGGCGCCGGTGGATGATGAGGGGAATTTCCTGCTCGATGAATTCGAGAAGCTTCTGAGCGACCGCACCAAGATTGTGGCGATCACGCAGATGTCGAACGTGCTCGGCACCGTGGTTCCGGTCAAGGATGTCGTGCGCATCGCCCATGCGCGCGGCATTCCGGTTCTGGTGGATGGCGCCCAAGCAAGCGTCCACATGGACGTCGATGTCCGCGATATGGATTGCGATTTCTACGTCATCACGGGCCACAAGCTTTATGGGCCGACAGGAATTGGCGCGCTCTACGGCAAGCACGCGCTGCTGAGCGAGATGCCGCCCTTCAACGGGGGCGGCGAGATGATCCGCGAAGTCTCCCGCGACACGGTCATCTATGGCGCGCCTCCGCACCGCTTTGAGGCGGGCACGCCGGCCATCGTCCAGGCGATCGGCCTTGGTGCTGCACTCGATTATATCCGTTCCATCGGCAAGGAACGGATCCACGCGCACGAGGCGTCACTGGTTGCGTACGCTCACGAAAAACTAAGCGAAATCAATTCGTTGCGGATCATCGGCAATGCAGCGGGAAAGGGCGCCATCGTGTCGTTTGCCATGGAGAATGCCCATGCTCACGATGTGGCGACCGTAATCGACCGCGCCGGCATCGCGGTGCGGGCGGGCACCCATTGCGCGATGCCGTTGCTGGAGCGCTTTGGTGTGTCTGCCACCTGCCGCGCGTCGTTCGCGCTCTACAACACCCATCAGGAGGTGGATGAACTCGCACGAGCCCTGACCAAGGCGGGCGAATTCTTCGCGTGAGTTCGCCGCCGCCGGTAGCGTGCCCGGAAAAACAGGCCGGGACTATTCAGAAAGGGCCGGCAATGCGCGGGCTCTTTCGCATTTAAGGCCCGTGCATTCGCAACTCCCGTGGCGCGGGGCCGTGCGGGGGAGGGGGCCCACAGAGGGTCTACGCGCTGGTTCGCCAGCTGAGTTGGACTACCGGCCGGAGCCGTCCCGCCCCGTATCCTCGATGAGGCGCCGCAAGGCCAGCTCGCGAATTTCGCTCACCGGATCGTCGGCGAGTGCCGCCAGATGAGCGCGGCCGATGCGCTCCGCCACCGCGAACCGCACGCGCATGTCGGTGTCTTTCATCAGCACGGTGAGGCGCTCGGGGGAGAGCCGCTCGGCCACGACCAGGCGCACGAGCGGATCGGGATCACCGGCCATGGTCACGAGATGAGGCAGGGAGATCCGCCGGGCCACTTCCCGGCGTACGTCCGGCTCGCTGTCATAGAGCGCCATAACGAGCGAGGCCGGTGGCGCCCGGCGGGCCGCGGTGAGGCGGACCGCATAGTTCTCATCCGCGAGCATGGCAACCAGGTCGTTGCCCTCCAGGCGCTGAGTGACCGCCATGCGGACCCGTGCATCGGGATCCTTGCGCATGTCCCGGATCCGCGCCAAGGGAAGCCGGTAGGCCACCATGATCCGCACGTCGGGTTCGGGATCCTCCCGCAGCGGACCAAGCAAGAACAGGCTGGCGTGCTTTGCCGCGAGCGTGCGCACTTCGAAATAGGGATGGTCGAGATAGCGGGCGGCAAGATGGGAGTTTCGAGCAAAGAAGCGATCGATCCGCTTGCCGCGCCGGTCGGCGACGCAGATCTTGCCGAGGTCGCAGCGTCCTTCGGCATGAATGTCCTCGTGCGGACAATCCTGGCAGCGCACTGGACGACCCTGCCAGTCCATGGCCTCGAAGGGTTCGATGGGTTGGGCTGGCGCTTCGCCGATCATGGCGCGCCAGCCTGCGCGGCCCGGCCGCCGCGTTGCCCGCCGGGAGCCGGGGAGAGGCGGCCGCATGCCGGCCGTGCCACGGATGCGGGACGCATCAGAACCGCTTGATGTCGATGCCGTGCTTGCGCAGGGCATAGCCGATCTGGCGCGGTGTGAGGTTGAGGATCCGGGCGGCTTTCGCCTGCACCCAGCCAGAGCGTTCCATGGCCTGAAGCAATTGCTCCTTCTCGCTCTGGCGCGGCGGCACCGCCGGGCATGCCTCCGTGCCGGGGCAAGTGGCGGGCGGAACGGCCTCGGCCGGGGGCGCGGCGCCGACGGCCGGCGTTGGCTGCAATTGGGTCAGCGTCGGCGCCGGGGCGATGGGAAGCGGCTTCGGCGCGCTGCCCTTCCACAGCATCGCGGATAGGCATTGCCCGGTGTCGCAGGCGAAATCGTGGGGCGTGATCACATCATCATGGGCAAGGGTGGCGGTGCGCCGCACACAATTTTCCAGCTCACGCACATTTCCGGGAAAATAGCAGCGCCGCAGAACCTCGAGCGCCGGGGCGGACAGGCTGAGACCCTGCTTGTTTTCCTTGTTGAAACGATCGAGGAAATTCTTCGCCAGCTTGGGGATGTCGCCCGGCCGCTCGCGCAGCGGCGGCAGGATCAGCGGCACCACATGGATGCGGTAATAGAGATCGGCCCGGAATTCGCCCTTGGAGACGGCCTCCTCCAGATTCTTGTTGGTGGCGCAGACCAGGCGCACGTCCACCTTCAAGGTCTTGTTGCCGCCGACCCGCTCGAATTCACCTTCCTGAAGCACGCGCAGAAGCTTGGCCTGGAAGGCGGGGGAAATCTCGCCGATCTCGTCGAGGAACAGCGTGCCGCCGTGGGCCATTTCGAAGCGGCCCTGGCGCATGTTCAAGGCGCCGGTGAAGGCGCCCTTCTCATGCCCGAAAAGCTCGGATTCCAGCACGGTCTCAGGCAGGGCCGCGCAGTTCACCTTCACGAACGGCTTCGCCTTGCGGGGCGAAAGCTCATGGATGGCGCGGGCGAACAATTCCTTGCCGGTGCCGCTCTCGCCGCGCAGCAGGACGGTGGAATTGGAGCGCGCCACGACCTGGGCGGTGGCGATCAGGCGCTTCACCAGCGGGCTGTCGCCGACGATTCCCATCGGGCCGGCGTCGGCCACGCTGGTGTCGGACAGTTCGTCCGGCTGCGGCTTTTCTTCCTTCAGTGCTTTTTCCAGACGATGGGTCTGGGCGATCAGGCGGTCGCGGTCGCCGGCCACCAGGGTATGCAGGCGCACCGCTTGTCCGACGAGATTGGCCACCATGGTGAGAAAACGCACGTCCTCGTCGAAGCGGAAGCGCGCGGAACCGTCCCAGACGCGGTCGATGGAGAGGGTGCCCATCACCTGCGTATCGGCCTTGATGGGAACGCCGATGAAGGAAACAGTGGTGTTGTCGGAAGGCGCGAAGAGATCCTCGTGGCCCACGAACATGGGATCGGCGGAGACATCCTGCACCACCAGCGGCGTCTGGGTCGCGACGATCTGGTCGATCGCCTTCTGGGGCACGCGGGCACGGATCTGGCTCGCGATCTGCGGCATCCAGCCGGTGGTCGCCACCATGTCCGGCTCGCCGGCGGAATCGAGAATGACGATCATGCCGTGCCGCATCTGCAACATCGAGGACAGCACGTTCACGACATTGGCGAGCGTGACTTCCATCCGGCGCGGCGCGGTAAGGATCTTGGAAATTTCGTAGATGCCGATCAGCGCGATTTCCGGCGACGTGCCCCGGCTCGGATGCGCGTGCGGCACCCCGGGCGCAATGCCGGAGCTTGGGTTCGACATGGATAGCAAGGCTTCCCCGTTGGCGTTGTTGGACGCTCGAGGCACACGAATCTGAAAGACGTCGGACATGGACGTACTCCCCGCCGCAAGCGGCTCGCGAGAGGTTCGCCCTCCTGTCGGTGCTTCCCTGCGCCACTATCTTTTTGATGTGGCTGCAACTTTTTATAGAACTTTCAGGAAACACCCGAGGGTGATCGCAAGCTTTGATCTAAATCAAGAAAATGGCCCGCTTAACGCAGGTGAACTAAAGTCATTCCGCGGCCGCAGGCAGGACCGCCGCTGCCGCTTCCTGGGCCACGGCCGCCGACGCGACAATGGCGGCGATCCGTACCGCGGTCTGGATCTGCGCCTCGCTGATGCCCGCGTCGCGCAGAACTTTTTCGTGGGAATCGATGCAACGCCCGCACCCGTTCATGGCCGACACGGCGAGGGACCAGAGCTCGAAATCCGCCTTGTCCACGCCGGGGCTGGCAATCACGCTCATGCGCAGCTTTGCCGGCAGGGTTTCGTAGGCCTTGTTCGAAGCCAGATGCGTAAAGCGATAATAAACATTGTTCATCGCCATAATGGAGGCCGCCGCCTTGGCGGCATTCATCGCGGCCGGAGCCAGATGGGGCGCGGCTTCCGCCTCCAGCGCCTGGGCCACCGTTGCGTTGCGCGTGGTCAGGCCGCAGGCCACCAGCAGCCCGTAGAGCTGCTGGGGCGAAATGGAATCCTCGCGCGTCAGCGAGGACAGGTTGAGCTTCACGTCCTTCGCGAAGTCGGGAAGCTGGGCTTTGAGCGCCTCGATGCTCATGGGATCATGCCACCTTCAGCACGTCGCCGCCGACTTCGCGATTGCAGGGGCACAATTCATCCGTCTGGAGCGCGTCGAGCACCCGCAGCGTGTCCTTGGGATTGCGGCCCACGTTGAGGTTGGTGGCATAGACGTGCTGGATCACATTGTCGGGGTCGACAACGAAGGTGTAGCGATAGGCCACGCCGTCGGGCGAGCGCACGCCCAGCCCATCGACCAGCGAGCCGTCGGTGTCGGCGAACGACCAGATGGGCAGGCGGTTGAGATCCTTGTGGTCGCGCCGCCAGGCGAGCTTCACGAACTCATTGTCCGTCGAGCCGCCGAGCACGACCGCGTCCCGGTCCGCGAATTCGCCGGAAAGGCGGGCGAATTCCGCGATCTCGGTCGGGCAGACGAAGGTGAAATCCTTCGGATAGAAGAAGATGATCTTCCATTTGCCAGGGAAGCTCGCCTCGGTGAGGGGCTCGAATGCGGACTGGCCGTTTTCTTCATGGAAATTGAAGCCGGGCTTCACGCCAGTGACGGAGAAGGCGGGAAGGGTGCTGCCGATACCGAGCATGTCAGTCTCCAAAGTCGCCGAAGGGGCGCGTGCAATGACGTGTGGAGAGATTCTAGCAAGCCATGTGCCACCGGTGTTGCAGTGCGAAATGCTTCTGATTCCAATGAGCCGGTTTGCGACAGCCATGGCATGTCGGCTTTGCGACACGACATTGCGCCGATGCCATGTCGGCGTGTGTCGCAAAACCCACGGGTGATCCGGATCGCGCCCACCGCCGCTCCGAACCCTTGCAAACGCAGCAGATGGTTCGATGCACGGCGCGAAAACGGAGGCGGTCACGTTTTCGGTGCGCCGGGACGCGACTTGGCACGAATGTCGCTACACGCGGTGCGACACGTCCACGTAGGGCAAATATAAAATGCGCAGCGAAACCGAATTCACCCCGTCCGGGCGTGCGCCAGTGGCCGTGGTGCTCGGCACCAACGATGTGGCCTCGGCGGTGGCGCACCGGATGTTCCATGCCGGATACGGCGTCGTGCTGTCGCGCGATCCCTCGCAGCCGGTCCTGCGCCGCAGCATGGCCTTCGACGATGCGCTGGTCACCGGCTTTTCGGAGCTGGACGGTCTGCCGGCCCGGCCGGCGGATACTCTGGTGGAAGTGTTGCGCGGCTTCACCGAGCGCCATGCGGTCATGGTGACGTCGTTGGAAATGGGCGAGTTGCTGTGCCTTGGCTTGATCGATGTGCTGGTGGATGCGCGCATGCGCATGCGGAATCTTAAGGTGGATATCCGGCCCTTCGCCCGCGTCAGCGTCGGCCTCGGGCCCGGCTTTACCGCCGGCCGGCACGTGGATGTGGCGGTGGAGACGGCGCCGGAGGCGATCGGCATCTTGCGCGATGGATCCACGCTGGCGCCCCATGGGCGTTCCACGCCGCTGGCGGGGGCGGGCCGCGAGCGCTTCGCCCGGGCGCCTGCATCGGGCATCTGGGTGACCCGTGCCGCGATCGGCGATCGGGTGCGGCGCGACGAGGTGATCGGCACGTGCGACAGAGCCCCGGTCATGGCGCCCCTTGCCGGGCATTTGCGTGGCCTCGTGCGCAGCGGCGTTGCGGTGCCGGCCGATCTGAAGCTTGCGGAAGTTGACCCGCGCCTGGACGGCGAGCCAAGCTGGCTGGGGATTGCCGAGCGCCCGCGCCGGATCGCGGAAGCGACCCTTGACGCGATCCGCACCCTCGAAAACATGGGTGCCGGCGTCGAAGGCGGGATCGCCCATTGACCTTATCCGCCGCTCTCCCGTGGGCGGGCGGCCCCGGGAGGATTTCGGCATGGATCTCGGCTGGTTGCCGGAGCGGCTTGACGCACTGTTGGCGGAGGACGTCCCCCATGGGGATCTGACGACGCATCTCCTCGGCATCAGCGGCGCCGATGCCCGCATGCAGTTTCAGATGCGGGCGGCGGCTGTGGTCTGCGGCATCGAGACGGCGGCGGCGCTGATCGTCCGGGCCGGCGCGCAGGCCGAGGTCGTGGCGCCCTCGGGTGCACGTGTGCAAGCGGGCGCGGTGCTGCTGCGGGCGCAGGGAAGCGCGGGCGCCATCCATCGCGCCTGGAAGGTCTCCCAGACGCTCGTGGAATATTTGTCCGGCATTGCCACCACCACCGCCGCCATTGTCGATGCGGCGCGCGCCGTTGCCCCCGGGATTTCCATTGTCACAACGCGAAAGACCTTTCCCGGCGCGAAGGCGCCGATGATCGCCGCGATCCGTGCCGGAGGGGCCGAGCCGCATCGGCTGGGCCTGTCGGAAACCCTGCTGGTGTTTCCGGAGCACCGGGTGTTCCTGGGCGATCCGGCTTCCGTGATCGCGCGCCTGCGCCAGGCCGCGCCGGAAAAGAAGGTGGTGATCGAGGTCGCCTCCCTTGAAGAAGCCGCGGCCATGGTGTCGCTCGCCGATGTTCTCCAGTGTGAGAAGATGACGCCGCAGGACATCGCGTCCGCGGTGCAGATGGTGGAGGCTTCCGGCGTGCGGACGCTGGTGGCGGCGGCTGGGGGCGTGAATGCCGCAAATGCCGCCGCTTATGCGCGGGCGGGCGCGCACATCCTGGTGACGTCTGCTCCCTATTGGGCCGCCCCTGCGGATGTGAAGGTCACCCTTAAGCCCGCCTAATTCTGCGTGCGCCGCGGCTTTCTGCCAACATGGAACCCTGAGGCGATGCATCATGTCGGGGAGGGCGCGACAGGCTCTGTCGCGAACCCGCCGAATGCGTCGTCCCCCCGACGGGTGAGGATATCCCCGCCGCCTGATACTGCCGAAGAAGAGTGCAAATTCAGGTGCTTAATTCAGTGGCACATGGCTTGCTTTGGTTTTGAAGACAGTCTCAATCCCCTGGATAGCCGAGACACACCATGCTCGCTAAGACATCCAAATCCACCAAGACCACCGAAGGCCGGCCCAGCTTCACAAACACGTCCGGTTCTAATGAAGACGTGCGCTTCCGCGACGTTTTCCTCAATGACACCACCCTACGGGATGGTGAGCAGGCGCCCGGCGTCGCCTTCACCCGGCGCGAGAAAATCGAGATCGCCGAGGCGCTCTCCGCCGCCGGCGTTCCGGAGATCGAAGCCGGCACGCCGGCGATGGGCGACGAGGAAATCGAAACCCTGCGCTCCATCGTGTCGCTGAAGCTGCCGACCCGCGTCATGGCGTGGTGCCGCATGAACGAAGACGACCTCATGGCGGCGGTGGCCTCCGGCGTGGGCATCGTCAATCTTTCCGTTCCCACCTCTGATCGGCAATTGGCGGGTAAGCTGGGCAAGGACCGCGCCTGGGCGCTGGAGACCGTCACGCGCATCGTTTCGCTCGCGCGCACGCTGGGCTTCGAAGTGGCGGTGGGCGGCGAAGACTCATCGCGCGCGGATCCGGACTTCCTGTGTCGCCTGGCGGAGACGGCCCGCGCGGCCGGTGCATTCCGCCTGCGCCTCGCCGATACGCTCGGCGTGCTCGATCCCTTCTCCACCTACGCCCTGGTGCGCCGGGTGGCGGCGGCGAGCGACCTGGAGCTGGAATTCCACGCCCATGACGATCTCGGCCTTGCCACCGCCAATACGCTTGCGGCGGTGATGGGCGGCGCCCGGCATGCCAGCGTCACCGTTGCCGGGCTCGGGGAGCGCGCCGGTAATGCGGCGCTGGAAGAGGTCGCCATCGCCCTGCGCCAGACCGCCCGCGCCGAAACCGGCATCACGCCCGCCGCCCTTGGCCCGCTGGCGGAACAGGTGTCGCTCGCCGCCCGCCGTCCGGTGCCGCGGGGCAAGGCGATCGTCGGTGCCGATGTCTTCACCCATGAATCCGGAATCCATGTCTCCGGCCTGCTGAAGGATCGCGCCACCTATGAGGCGCTGAACCCGGAATTGTTCGGGCGCGGTCATCGGGTGGTGCTCGGCAAGCATTCGGGTCTGGCGGCAGTGGAGAAGGCGCTGGCGGACGAAGGCATCGTCGTGGACGTGGCGCGGGGCAGGGCGATCCTGGAACGGGTGCGGGCCTTCGCCGTGCGCACCAAGGCCACCGTACCTTCCGAAATGCTGCTGCGATTCTATGAGGACACATTCACCGAAGCGGCCCTGCGGCTGCGCCGGTCCACCGTCGGGAGCGCGACATGATCATGGGAACGAGTGGTCCGGAAGCCCCCGCCGCCGTCAACCGATCCGTGCCCGTGGTGGCGCGCGCGCCCGGCCTGTGGCGCCAGATCCGCGACGACATCGCGTGCGTGAAGTCGCGCGACCCGGCGGCGCGCGCCACCCTCGAGATCGTGCTGACCTATCCCGGCGTGCATGCCGTGATCTGGCACCGGTGCGCGCACCGGCTCTGGCAGGGTAAGGCGAAATTTTTAGCGCGCTTCCTGTCCTGGTTCGGTCGCCTCGTCACCAATGTCGATATTCATCCCGGCGCGCGCATCGGCGCCCGGTTCTTCATCGACCATGGTGCGGGTGTGGTGATCGGCGAGACGGCGGAAGTGGGCAATGACGTCACGCTGTATCACGGCGTCACGCTCGGAGGCACATCCTGGACCGTCGGCAAGCGCCACCCGACTTTGATGGACGGCGTCCTGGTGGGGGCCGGCGCCAAGATTCTCGGCCCGATCACGGTCGGGGTGGGGGCCCGCGTCGGGGCAAATTCGGTGGTGGTGGAAGACGTGCCGCCGGGCATGACCGTGGTGGGTATTCCCGGGCGGATCGTAAAGCCCCTGTCCGAGCGTCGGCGACTGGGCGACGGGCGGATCGACCTCGAGCATCATTTGATGCCGGACCCGGTGGGGGAGGCCGTCGCCGCGCTGCTCGACCGCATCGAGTTCCTGGAGATGCGGCTGAAGCACCACCAGGAGCAGGGGCATGTGGCCGGCGGGCGTTCGATGGCGGAGCCGGACGGCTGCGCCGCCCCCATCGAGGCACCGGGCACCGCACCGCTCGAGACCCGCGCGCAGGACGTCCCGGTTCAATAGGGCGGCAAAAGTGCCGCGTTATGGCTTGAGGGCGGCGAGCGCGGGGTCGCGCTCCATGATCAGATTCTGTTCCAGCCGTGGCGCGATGCGCCGGGCTTCCGCCACCAGCGCGGCGGTGATGGGCGTGGTCGGCTCGCGATGCGGCACCACGAGCCCGATGGAATGGGTGATGTCCGGCTCGACGATCGGGATCGAGCGGACGATCGATGTCAGCCCCAGAGAGTCCGCTAGCATGGCCGGCATGACGCTCGCCCAATGTCCGGTACGCACATGGGTGAACAGCACGATCATGGAATTGGATTCCAGCGACGGCTTGGGCGGGCTGCCGCTGACGCTCAGCATGCCGTCGATGATGCGGCGGTTCTGCATGTCCGGAGTCAGCAGGCATAGCGGCAGGCCCGCGATCTCGGCCCAAGTTACTTCCTCGCGATCGCCATATTTGGCGTCCGGCGAAGTCACGAGGCGATAGCGCTCGCGGTAGAGCGGCACGGTGTTCACCCGGCCGAGCGGCTCATTGTCCAGATAGGTCAGCCCCGCGTCGATCTCCAGATTTTCGAGATGGTTGAGGATCTCGATGGAAGTGCGCGAGATGATGGTAAAGCGCACGTCGGGATGGCGCGCGCGGAACGGCGTGGTGAGCGCCGCCACCATCGGCAGGGCGGTGGGGATGGCGGCGATGCGCAGCGGGCCGGAGAGGCCGCGCTTCAGGGCGTCGATGTCCTGCCGCATGGCGCGCGAATCGGCCACGATTCGGCGGGCCCATTCCAGCGTGCGCTCGCCCTCCGGCGTGAAGCCCATGAAGCGCGATCCGCGCTGCACCAGGAGCACGCCGAGCGTGTCTTCCAATTGCTTGATGCCCGCCGACAAGGTGGGTTGCGTGACGCCGCAGGCTTCGCCGGCGCGGCCGAAATGGCGCTCGCGCGCAAGGGCGATCAGATATTCGAGTTTGTCGATCATGTCGCCGTTTCAACGCATAAGCTGACCTAAGGTCCCGTTCCTTCGCCCGGAATGGCGCGCGCTGCAAGCCACAAGCGCGTGGCGCTGGAGAAAGCTGGTGGACCGGCGGTGCGCCGCCGTCGCTTCATCTGACGAAAGCGATGGAACTGTGTGGTTAATAAGGCGTTCCCATGGCAGCCCTCCGAGATGAACCGGAGGAAGGCGAGGCACCGACGGAGTTTTGCCATGTCCATGATCGCACGCGCGCTGGTCATCGTCTCAATGATGGTGACCCTGGTTTCCGCTTCAGCTTTCGTTGTCTTGCCCGAGTTGGACACCCCGGCGCCCAAGCAGCGCTATTTCGGCCCGAGTGCCTTCGCATCGGTCGAAGCCCCCGCTCCCGCGTCCATCGGCTGACCGGCTGCCGGCCCGAGAGCGGAGGGGACGCCATGCGCACCGCGTTGAAGCTCCCGGCGGCTGCCGTCCTATTGGTTGCGGTCGGCGCGGGACCGGCGGCGGCGCAGAATCCCGGCGATTTCTTCGCTGCGCTGTTCGGCGGGATCATCCGCGCGGTACCGGTTGCCCCGCCCACGATCACGGTCACGCCCAGCACGCCCAGCACGGAGCCGCGCCGCAGCACCGGCGGCGGGGTCGCCTTCTGCGTGCGCACCTGTGACGGGCGCTATTTCCCCATGTCCGGCGTCAGTTCCGGGCAGGAGGAGGGGCGCTGCGCTGCGCTCTGTCCGGCGGCAAACACCGCGGTATTTCGCGGCGGAAGTATTGAGCATGCGACCGACCGCGCTGGCGCATCCTATGCCGACATGCCAAACGCCTTTTTGTACCGGACGAAGCTGACGGATGCCTGCACCTGCACCGGAAACGGTCCGCTCGGCCTTGCCGCCGTTCCGATCGAGGAAGACACCTCCTTACAGAAGGGGGACATCGTGATGCAGGCGGATGGACCGCGCATCTTCGCCGGCGCCAAGGGGGGCGTGCCTTATTCACCCGCCGCGTTCGTGACGCCGGAGCGTTATCCCAGGATCTCCAGCGATCTCAAGCGCCGCATCCAGGATCTGATGGTCTCGCGCGAAGCCGCTCCCAACTTCATTCGCTGACGGCGCGCGCGCGGGCGGTGAGGGCCGGCCCGGCCTGATCAGCTGGCGCGCTTGCGCCGGTTGGTGCCGGCTTTGTCCACGGCCTGGGCGATCGGCGCCTCCGCCGGGAGCGCGGGGGCGATGGTCGGACCGCCGGCGAGGCCATCGGATGCGGAGGGCGCCGAAAGCGTCACCACCTGGTCCGCCAGGCCGGCAAGGGTTTGCCGCAGAAGATCGAGATCTTCCTCGCGTTCCAGATGCGCGTCCCGCTCGGCCCGGGCCTTGGCGAGGGCGGCTTCCATCATGGAATGGTCGGCGCGTAGCATGTCGAGCGCCTGGGACAGACGGGTCTGCTGGGCCTGAGCGGCAGCAAACTCGTTCGCGCGCTGCTGGGACAGGGCCTGGAGGACGCCGCGGCTGGCGTCCAGGTCGGCTGTGCTGGCGGCGAGGCGGGTGGTGAGGCTTTCGATCTCGGCGGCCTGTGTCGCCAGGGTGACGGCGCGTTCGGCGGCGAGCGCTTCGCTGGCGGCGAGGCGGCGGCTTGTATCGGCCAGCGCCGTTTCCAGGCGCAGGCGCTCGGCCTCGGCGCTGGCGGCGGCGGCCGATGCGGCGGCGCGCTCGGTCGCGAGGGTGTGGCTCGTGTCGGTCAAGGTGGCGCGGACGGCGGCCAGATCGGTGGCGAGCTGCGTGCGCTCCGCCTGAAGCGTGGCAATGTCCGCGACCCGTGCGGCGAGCTCGGTCTCCCGTGCGGCGAGGCGCGTGGCGAGGTCTTCGGCGCGGGCGGAGGTGGTCGCAAGCGTGCCGCGGGTCTGCGACAGGTCCGCGGCGGTCTGTTCCAGCGTCGCCGAGGTTTGCGCGAGCTGCGCGTTGCGTTCGATCAGCGCCGTCTGCTCGGCAGTGAAGCGCGCATCCAGTTCGCCATGGGCGAGGGTCAGGGCCTCATGGGCCGCGGTCTTGGCCGCGAGTGCCGTGTCCAGATCGAACAGCTGAAGGCGCTGCTGCTCGATGGTGCGGGCATGGGTGACCACGCTCTCGCGCACCGCATCGAGTTGCAGTTCCAGGCGCCGCTGGTTGAGCGCGAAGCCAGCGCGCTGCTGGTCTTTCTCCGCCTGAATTTCGAACATGGAGATAGGGACGGCCGCTTCGATGCGGCGCGTGGTGAGGCGCACCGCCCGATGCCAAACGGCAGGCAGCACCATTAGAGCCACGAGGGTCGCCCCGAGGACGCCCAGCGCGAAATACATGATCTGCTCGATCACGCGGAACCTACGCTTTCAACTGCAACGTCCTGATACATACGACGCCGCAGCGTTTCGTGCCAGCGGGTGAAGGGCCTGCGCGATCAGAACGGGTTCCAGGTGGCCTGGGGGGTGAATTTCAGATAGCCCACATTGGCGCCGAGCCGCACGCCGACGCCCGAGCGGATGGGTACCACGACGATATTGTCCGCCGTCAAAGCCGTCATCCCAAAGCCAGCGACGAAATAGGCCGAGCCGGAAATCCCGCCGAAGCGGCGGAACACATCGTCCACCGTGCGCAGGTTGTAGACCAGGACCATGGTGCGCGCGCCGTCGCCGCCGAAATCCCAGCCGATTGACGGGCCCTGCCAAAACACCTTCAGGTCGCCGGCGTTGCGGGTGTAGAGCGTGCCCTCGCCATAGCGCAGGCCGCCGACGAAGGCACCGCCGCCTTCCTGGCCGAGAATGTAGCCGTTGGGCTGGCCCCACTGGCCGACCGCCTTCTCGATGGACAGGGCGAGCCCGCGCGAGACGCTGCCGAAAAAGGAATGGCCCTTGCTCACCAATTCGTTGGTGGAATAGGGGGCGGGCTGGGCATTAGGCTGGGCATAGCGGTTCTGCGCCGCATATTGCTGCTGAGGCGCGGCCGGCTGGCCTTGGGCATATTGCGGCGCCGGCTGCGGCTGTTGGGCATATTGGGCAGCGGCGGCGCTCGCGAAACCCGCGCACAGCGTGGCCGCGGCGGCGAGGCGGAGAAGGGCGGATCGCAGTGCGGTCATGAAGGTCTCGCGCTGGGCTTTCAAGGATCGCCGCGAATCGGCAGCGTAGGTTCGCCGATGACTGTGACGCAGAAAAGGCGCGAGGCAAGGCGTTCGGACCTTTCTGCCTGCCGCTTTCGCCGACACGGCGGGTGCGCCGGGCCCTGACATTACAGGATTCTCCCCTCGACCTAGTCCAAAGCCGGCTTGTGGCCGGCCGAGGTGCGGGGTATCAGACCGCACTCGCTCCCGCGGGCATTGCCGGCTTCGCCTTCGCGGTGGGATCGGCCGGTCTCGCCGTCTACGGATCCGCCATGTCCCTTTCCGACGCCCCCGTGAAGCTTGCTGTCTCCCCCCTCGATCTCGCGGCGCTGCTGTGTTCGCGCGTGTGCCACGACGTGATCAGCCCGGTGGGCGCGATCGTCAACGGCCTCGAAGTGCTTGAGGATGAGGATGCGCCCGACATGCGCGAAGTCGCGCTCGACCTGATCGCGAAGAGTGCGCGCCAGGCTTCCGCGCGCCTCCAATTCACCCGCCTTGCCTTCGGCGCCGCCGGTTCCGCCGGCGCCACCATCGATCTCAGCGACGCCGACCAAGTGGTGCGCGGCATGATGGAGGATTCCCGCACCAAGATCGAATGGACCCTGCCGCGCGAGTTCCAGCCCAAGAACCGGGTGAAGCTGCTGCTCAATCTGGTGCTGCTGGCGGGCACCACCATTCCGCGCGGCGGCGTGATCAAGGTGGATCCGGCGCCGGGCGGGGTGGAGAAGGGGTTCGTCATCACCACCAATGGCGTCAGCGCGCGCATCCCGCAGACGGTGCCGGCCCTGATCGCCGGCGGCATTCCCGACGGCGGGCTCGATGCCCATGCGATCCAGCCCTATTACGCTGGTCTGCTCGCCCGCGATTGCGGCATTTGCGTCGATTTTGCCATCGACGGCGAGACCGTGACGCTCAGCGCTCTGGCCACCTGACCGGGCCTCGGCGCGTCGCGCGGCGGCTGCCGCCTACCGCCCGGGTGCGGGTCAGGACGCCGCCGCCCTTGTTTTTCCGCTCCGGGGTCCCAATCTCTCCTCGCGCCGGTGGGGGCGCATGTCTGCCGGCGAAGCTGAGATACCGCGGGCGCCGCGATGACGCCCGCACCCACGGAGCGAACCGCCGATGCCCCCTCTTTCCATTCTCGACCTTGCCCCCGTTCCCGAGGGCGGAACGCCGGCCGATGCCTTGGCGCATTCCCTGGATCTGGCCCGCCATGCGGAAGCATGGGGCTACACCCGCTTCTGGCTGGCCGAACACCATAATATGATCGGCATCGCCAGCGCGGCGACCTCGGTTGTGATCGGCCATGTGGCCGGCGGGACGAAGACGATCCGGGTCGGGGCGGGGGGCATCATGCTGCCCAACCATTCGCCCCTCGTCATCGCCGAGCAGTTCGGCACCCTTGCGACGCTCTTCCCCGGCCGCATCGACCTCGGGCTCGGGCGTGCGCCCGGCACCGACCAGCGCACGCTGCGGGCGCTGCATCGCGACCCTGCCTCGTCCGACCGTTTTCCCCAGGATGTTCTGGAATTACAGGCGCTTCTGGGGCCCGCGCGGCCCGATCAGGCGATCCGCGCGGTGCCCGGCACCGGCACCAATGTGCCGCTATGGATCCTCGGCTCCAGCCTGTTCGGGGCGCAGCTCGCGGGCATGCTCGGCCTGCCTTACGCGTTCGCCTCCCATTTCGCCCCGGACGCTTTGCTCCAGGCGCTGGAGGTTTATCGCGCGCGCTTCGAGCCTTCGGCGCAGCTGGACAAGCCTTATGCCATGGTTGGCGTGAATGTGATCGCCGCAGATACCGATGCCGAGGCGAAGCGCCTGTTCACCTCCGCCCAGCAGGCGTTCACCAATATGTTCCGCGGCACCCGCGGCCTGCTGCCCCGGCCGATCGACGATATCGAGACCTATTGGTCTCCGATGGAGAAAAATCAGGCATCCGGCATGCTGGCGTGCTCGGTGGTCGGCGGTCCCGCCACGGTCCGGGCCGGGCTGGAACGCCTGCTGGAGCAGACTGGGGCCGATGAATTCATGGTTGCGGCGGCGATCCACGATCATGGGGCGCGGCTGCACAGCTATGAAATCCTTGCCGAAGTCGGCGCCATCGCCCCGCGCGTTCCGGTCCTTGCTTGAGGGCCGGGCCGAGCTGTGGGAGGCTGATGGGGAAGCGCGACCAAGCGCAGGCCTTTGAATGGAGCGGGTCATGACTGACGAATCTTCGCCTTTCCCCTCCGATCCTGCTTCCGCGTCCGAGGCGGCAGAGACCAAGCTGACCCGCACCAAGCAGCGCTGGGCCAAGGAAGGCCGCTTCCTGACCGGGCGGATTTCCCGCCCGGAGGCGGAGCGCCTGCCGCCCGGCCAGCATCTGGTGAAGGACTGGCCGGTGCTGGATCTCGGCACGCAGCCCTTCGTCTCGCCCATGTCCTGGCGGTTGGATGTGGACGGGCTGGTGGAGCATCCGCTCTCCTGGGATTGGGCCGCCTTTCGGGCCCAGCCCCAGACCCATGAGGTCAGCGACATCCATTGCGTCACAACCTGGTCGCGCTACGACAATGGCTGGGACGGGGTTTCCACCCGCGATTTGCTCGCAATGGTTGAACCGACGCCGGAGGCGCGGTTCGTGCTGCTCTACAGCTATGACGGGTATACAACCAACCTCCCGCTGGAGGATTTCGCCGCGCCGGACGCGATCCTCGCCCACAGCTGGCAGGGCGAAGCGCTCACCCGCGAGCATGGCGGCCCCATGCGGCTGGTGGTGCCGCATCTGTATTTCTGGAAGAGCGCCAAGTGGTTGAAGCGTATCGAGTTTCTCCCAGCCGACACGCTCGGCTTCTGGGAGGAGCGCGGCTATCACGAGCGCGGCGACCCGTGGATGGAACAGCGCTATTCGGACTGAACACGCGCCCCGGCCTCAGATCGGCGGCAGGTGCAGCCATCTTGCGAGCGCGGTCAGCACGATATCCACCGAGAGGGCGGCGAGCACCAGGCCCATGATGCGGCGGATCAGGTTCGCGCCTGACCGGCCGATGAGCTTGAGCACGTAATCCCCCAAGAAGAATAGCACCGCCATCAGGCCCATGAGCAGGGCCAGCACGGAGATCGTCACCGCCTGGTGTTCCAGCACCCCGCGATTGTTGTCGGCAAGGATGACCACGGACAAGATTGCGCCCGGCCCGGCAATGATAGGGATCGCAAGGGGATAGACCGCGAGGGAGGCGATATTCTTGTCGGCATCCACGTCCAAAGTGGGGGCGGGATGGGGATCGGAAAAGATCATGCCGGTGGCGAAGATGAACAGGACGAGGCCGCCGGCGATCTGGAACGACAGCACCGACACATGCATAGCATCCAGCAGCGCCCGTCCCGCGACGGCAAAGAAGACCAAAATCAGGAACGCGAAGAAGCAGCACAGAAGCGCCGTCTTGCGGCGCTGGACGGGGGGCATTTCCGCCGTCGTCGCAACGAACATGGATAGGTGGCTTACCGGTTCCAGCACGGCCCAGAGCGTCACGAACTGGGTTAGGAACAGATCGTAATCTTCAAGCATGCCGCCGCCCCATGTATCGACGCGGCGAACGTGCAATAATTCTCCGCCCGGCGCCACAATTGTGTGGGTCCCGCGCGACAGCGCAGCCGGCGATGCGGCAAAAAGGAGCGGCCATGAAATGGGTTGTCTGGGTCGGCAGCGTGCGCAAGGGCTCCTACAACGCGGCAATTGCCCGTGCCCTTCAATCCCTCGCGCCCGTGGGCGTCGAGGTGGAAATTCTGCCCTCGGTTGCCGAATTGCCCATCTATGACGCCGATATCCAGGCGGAGGGTTTCCCTCCGGCGGTCACGGACCTCGGCGCGGTGCTGAAGGCCGCCGACGGGCTGATCATCGTGACGCCGGAATATAATTATTCGGTGCCCGGCGGGCTCAAGAATGCCATCGACTGGGTTTCCCGTCTTCCTTCCAAGCCCTTGAAGGAAAAGCCGGTTCTCATCCAGTCGGCGTCCATGGGGGTGTTCGGCGGGGCGCGGGCGCAATATCATCTGCGCCAGATCATGGTGTTTCTCGACGCCTTCGTGATGAACGTGCCCGAGGTGATGGTGGGGCAGGCGCAGAACAAGGTGGACGAACAGGGCGAGCTCTCGGACGCGGGCACGCGCGACTTCATCGCCGGCCAGCTCAAGGCGTTCGAAGCCTATGTGCGGCGCGTGGCGCCCTGATCTCCGGGGCGCTCAGGCGCCCTGGTATTCCGCCCAAGACATTGGCGTTTCAAATACTTTCACCGCGAACAGGGCGGGCAGGGCGGGCTTGGCGCGCTGCCAGATCCACAGTGCGATATGTTCGGCGGTGGGGTTCTCCAGCCCCTCGATGTCGTTCAGGCAATAATGGTCCAACCGCTTGAGAAGCGGGGCAAAAGCGGCTTCGACGTCGAAGAAGTCGACGACGAAGCCGGTATGCGGGTCCACCGGGCCGTCCAGCACCAGTTCCACCCGGTAGGAATGGCCGTGCATGCGGAAGCAGCGGTGCGTCTGCGGCACGTTGGGCAGGCGATGGGCGGCTTCGAAGGTGAAGGCCTGGGTGATCTTCATGGGCGCATGCTCGGTAGAAAACTCAAGGGATTCCAACCATCTTGTGGGTCTGGACGCTGAGGCGCCAGCGCGGATGGTCAAGGCAATAGGCGACCGCCGCGGCGGTGTTCTCCACCCGGTGGGGGCCATCCATGGGTTGCAGGAAGAAATGGGCGAAATCCAGCCCGTCCAAGGCATCCGGTACAATCCCAGATTGCGGATAGACCAGCTTCAGCTCCTGCCCGCGGGTCAGGACAAGGTCCGCACCGGCCTTCGGGCTGACGCAGATCCAGTCGATCCCGTCCGGGGGCGCGAGCGTGCCATTGGTCTCGATGGCGATCTCGAAGCCGCGGTCATGGGCCGCCGCGACCAAATCGGAATCGAGCTGTAGCAAGGGTTCTCCGCCAGTGAACACCACATAGCGGCGCGCGGTTTCACCTTTGCCCCAGACCCGGACCAACGCGTCCGCCAGCGCCTCCGCATCGGCGAACCGGCCGCCGCCGTCGCCGTCCATGCCGATGAAATCGGTGTCGCAGAAGCGGCAGATGGCGGTATCGCGATCCCGCTCTCGGCCCGACCAGAGGTTGCAGCCGGCAAAGCGGCAGAACACTGCCGCCCGCCCCGCCTGGGCGCCCTCTCCCTGGAGGGTCTTGAACATTTCCTTCACCGCATAGGCCATGGCGCGCCTCTTAGCCCATTTTGCCGCGAAAGGGCAGATGGGCGCGGGCCGCCGACGAACCCCCGGTTTGAAGCGCTTGGCCGCGCTTCACCGCGCCTTTTCGGGCGCTATTTCATGAAAGGTTCGGCGAATGTCCACATGCGCCGGTGCAAACTTGCTTTGCGAAGGCGCGCCTCGCACCGCCCGACCCGCCCCCTTAAGTAAGCGCCATGGACCCGGCCGACAGCGCCGGATCGAGACCCCAAACGGGCGGCGGGACGTCGCCTCGGGAGACGGCTATGGAACTCACCGGCATCCACCACCTCACCGCCATCACGGCGGATGCTCCGTACAATCATGATTTCTACACCAGCACGCTGGGAATGCGGCTGGTGAAGAAGACCGTGAACCAGGACGACACTTCGGCCTATCACCTCTTCTATGCGGACGGGGAAGCCAACCCCGGCACCGACCTCACCTTCTTCGACTGGCCGGTGATGCCCGAAAAGCGCGGCACCAATGCGGTGGTGCGCACCGGCCTGCGGGTGCGGGACGCGGCGGCGCTCGACTATTGGGCGCAGCGCCTCGCCGACGCCGGCGTCAAGGCCGATCCCATCGCCGAGCGGGACGGGCGGGCGACGCTCGACCTTCAAGATCGCGAGGGCCAGCGCCTCAGCCTGATCGTCGATGGCGGGCGCGGCCCCGGCATCGCCTGGGATCGCAGCCCGGTGCCCGCCGCCCATCAGATCCGCGGCCTCGGCCCGATCACGCTCAGCGTGCCGGACCTCGCGCCCACCGACGCCGTGCTGACCGGCCTGATGGGCATGCGCAAGGCGCGCAGCTTCGCCGGGCCGGACGGGGTGGAGACGCTCGTCTATGAGATGGGCGCCGGCGGTCCCTCGGCCGAAGTGCAGGTGCGCGTGGACAAGGGCATGGGCCGGGCGCGGCAGGGCGCCGGCGCGGTGCATCACGTGGCGTTCCGCGTGCCCACGTTTGCCGATTACGATGCCTGGGCGGCGCGGCTGCGGGAATTCGGCGTGCCGTCCTCCGGGCCGGTGGACCGCTTCTATTTCCGCAGCCTCTATTTCCGCGAGCCCAACGGCATCCTGTTCGAGCTGGCCACCGACGAACCCGGCT
>NCEH01000234.1 GCA_002304505.1 Rhizobiales bacterium 32-66-11
AGATAAAGCTGCCCTGCCATTCTCGGTGGGGACGTTTCACGCCATGCGCATCCGCGGACTTTTCCTGCTCTGCATTTCACTGATCGGTTCCGTAGCGGTCGCCGGCGGCGTCATCTTCGCCGTGGGCGAATGGACCAAATGGACCAACGCCACCGATGCGCGGGCCGTCATGCATGTCTTCGCGGATCTCGCGCGGCTGACGGAAACCCTCTCCCTGGAACGCGGCGACTACAATCAGGCGCTGCTGACCGACGCTGCGGCTGCAAAGAAGCCGAGCAACCAGCGGGTCAACGAGACGCTCGCCTCCATGGAGGTGGTCCGCAAGCAGCTTCCCGCAGACACGGCGCAGGTGTTCAACGCGCCCTATGACAAGCTGGTCGCGGCCATCCATGCCTCCCGTGCCCTCGCGGACCCCGAAATCGCCAAGCCCGGCTCGGCGCGTGACCGCTCGGTGCAGCCGCGATACGTCGCTAATGCGACCACGCTGCTGGTGGAGACCGCCCGGCTTTCTGACATGCTGGAAATCCAGATCGCCACCGACAACCAGATGATCGGCAAGCTCGCCGGACTGGCCCGCTATTCGCTGATGCTGCGCGACATCGGCGGGCGGCGCTCCACCATGCTGACCAGCTATTTCGGCAATCCGAAGCCCTTCACGCCGGCGCAGGTCGAGCAGTTCTACATCTTCGAGGGCCAGATCCGCACCGTCTGGTCCATGCTGGAACACGCCTCCAGCGAGCTTGCGGCCCTCCCCGGCATCACGGCGGGCACTGAGAAGGCCAAGGCCGAGTTCATCGACCTGCTGGGCAAGCGCACGCAGGAGGTGTTCCAGAACATCCTCCAGAACAAGGACACCGGCTTTGCCATCGATGCGTGGCGCGCCTTCGTCCGTCCGCCCCTCGCCGCCTCGCTCGCGCCCCGCAATGCCGCGTTCGACGCCGCCGAGGCGTTGTCGGTCGCGCAGATTTCCGGTGCCCGCACGGCCTTTACCGTCGCCGTGGGCGTTTGCGTCCTGATCCTCCTTCTGGTGCTCGGCTTCGGCCTCTTCATCACCCGCCGGGTGGTGCAGCCCATCCGCGAGATGGCCATCGGC
>NCEH01000041.1 GCA_002304505.1 Rhizobiales bacterium 32-66-11
CTGTTCCTGCGCGACGGCAAGAAGAGCTATTTCCTGGTCTCCATCGAGGAGAACACGCCGGTGGACCTGAAGGGCCTGCGCGCCAAGATCGGCGCGCGCGGCGGGCTCTCCTTCGGCTCGGCGGAAGCGCTCTACGAACATCTCGGCGTGCTGCCCGGCGCGGTCTCGCTGCTGGCGGCGCTGAACGACACGCAGGGCCAGGTGACGGTGGCGCTCGACGAGGCACTGCTCGCCGCACCGTTCGTCAATTGCCATCCCCTCACCAATGAGAAGACCACCTCCCTCACGCCCGAACGCCTGCTCGCCTTTTTGGCGCTGACCGGGCATGAGCCGCTGCGCATCTCCATGACGACGGAAGCCGCCGAGGGGTAAATTTCACTCGAACACCCGGCGGTCGGCATTCTCGCCCGTACCGCGTTGAGAGGGCGACGGCGCCCCCGCCTTCGCCGCCTTGCGGAAGGCGGCCGGCGTGGCGCCGAACCGCGCCTTGAACGCGCGGCCGAAATGCGAACCGTCGGCAAACCCCAGCTCCGCCGCGATCTGGCCGGCAGAGAATGGCGTATTGGCCAGCATCCAGCGGCCGTGCTTCAAGCGGAGCGCCAGATAGCTTTCCTGCGGCGTCTCGCCCAGGCGCTCGGCGAACAGCCGCTCCAGCTGGCGCACGCTCACATGCAGCGCGGCGGCAAGCGCCGAGACCGGCAGCGGCTCGGCAAGATTCTGCTCCATCAGCAGCAGCGCGCGTGAGACCCGCGCATCATCGCTCGCGCCGTCCGAAAGGCGCGGCGCCGGCTGGGCGCTTTCCGCCGAGCGGGGTCGGTCGATCAGCAGAATGTTCAGCGCCTTCTGCGCGGTCGCCGGGCCGAGATGGTCGGCAACCAGCTTCGCCGCCAGATCCGCCACCCCCGCCCCGCCGGAACAGGTGATGCGGTCGCGGTCGATCACGAACAGGCGGTCCGCGACCGGCACAAGCGCCGGAAATTCCTCCAGGAAATCGCGGTAATGATACCAGCTCACGCAGCATTTGCGCTGGGTCATCAGGCCAAGCCGGCACAGCACGAACGAGCCGGTGCACACGCCGATCAGCGTCACCCCGGCCTTGGCGGCCGCCTGGAGATAGGTGGCGATCGCCGCCGGCAAGGGCGGCATGCCGTGCAGCAGGCCCCCGACCACGACGATATAATCGAAGCCCGCCGGATCCAGCAGGTCCGCCGTCGGCTGGATTTCGATGCCGCAGGACGAGCGCGCCGGCCGGCGGTTCGGGCTCATGAGATGCCAGGAGCAATCGATGGGGCGCGAGCGGTCGCCCTTGTCTCCGGCGAGGCGCAGCACGTCCACGAAGCTGGAAAAGGCCGTGAGGGTGAAATTGTGCATCAGCACGAACCCCACCCGCAGCTTCGCCGCCGGCACCGCGGGACGACGGGCAGCGGGGGAAACGTCCGGCCGCGCGCGGGGCGCGCTCGCCATGGACATCACCGGGCCCGGCCGGTTTCGGCGCGCGCACACGCCGCGCAGGTGGCACGGCGAAGGGGATGCGCGGGTTGGTCGCTTGCATGTCGCATTTGTTCCAGATGCTAGTCGTACCCGGCCGAGATGCAAGACGCGCGTTCGGGCAAGGTCGAACCTGCCGGCACGAGACCGGCCGAAACGCCACCAGGGAGGGCGGATAAGCAATGATCAGCGTATTCGACCTCTTCAAGATCGGCATCGGCCCGTCCTCGTCCCATACGGTCGGCCCCATGGTCGCGGCGCGGCGGTTTCGCGATGCGCTGCCGGCGGATGCACATCGGATCACCGCGGAAGTGTTCGGCTCGCTCGCCTGGACCGGCAAGGGCCATGCCTCCGACCAAGCCATCTGCCTCGGCCTCATGGGCGCGGTGCCCGCCGCCCTGGACCCGGACGACGTGCCCGCCCTGGTGGCGCGTCTCGCCATCGAAAAGGCGATCGCGACCGATGCCGGCGGACGCGTGGCGTTCGATCCCGACGCCGACCTGATCTTCGATTTCGAAACCTTGCTGCCCTTGCATTCCAACGCCATGCGCTTCCGCGCCTTTGATGCGGACGGGGCGGTGGTGAGCGAAAAAGTGTTCTATTCCATCGGCGGCGGCTTCGTGGTGGAGGAGGGCGAGCGCCCCGCGGCGGACGAACACCCCGTCCCCTTTCCGTTCGACAGCGCGGTGGACCTGCTGACCGCCTGCGCGCGCGGCGGCCTCTCCATAGCCGAAGTGCAGATGGCGAACGAATGCGCGCGGCGGCCCCGCGCCGAGGTGGACGCGGGCCTCGATGCCATCGCCGAGGCCATGTTCGCCTGCATCGACCGGGGCCTGAGCGTTTCCGGCAGCTTGCCGGGGCGCCTGCGGGTGAAGCGCCGCGCCAAGGCGATCCGCGAGAAGCTGGAGGCCGATCATCTGCGCAACCAGCGTCCGCCGCACGAAATCATGGACTGGGTTTCGGTGTTCGCCATCGCGGTGAACGAGGAGAATGCCGCCGGCGGCCGCGTGGTGACGGCGCCCACCAATGGTGCGGCCGGCATCGTTCCGGCGGTGCTGCGCTATGCCCGCGATTTCTGCCCCGGCGTGACGCGCGAGCATCTGCGCGCGTTCCTGCTGACGGCGGCGGCGGTGGGCGCGCTGATCAAGCGCAATGCCTCCATCTCCGGCGCCGAGGTGGGCTGCCAGGGCGAGGTGGGCTCCGCCGCCTCCATGGCCGCGGCCGGCCTTGCGGCAGTGCTTGGCGCCACGCCGGAGCAGATCGAGAATGCCGCCGAGATCGCCATGGAGCATCATCTCGGCATGACCTGCGACCCCATCGGCGGGCTGGTGCAGATCCCCTGCATCGAGCGCAATGCCTTCGGTGCCAACAAGGCCATCGCCGCCGCCTCGCTGGCGCTGCGGGGTGACGGCATCCACCACGTCTCGCTCGACCAGGTGATCGAGACCATGCGCCAGACCGGCGCCGACATGCAGTCCAAATACAAGGAGACCTCCCAGGGAGGCCTCGCGGTGAACGTACCCGAATGCTGAGGCATCGCCCCGCCTGAGGGGCTTTGCCTGCGCGGAAGAACGGCCCGGCTCCGCCGCTGGCCGAACGATGTCCTATTGCCCGACGTCCAGAGGAAAACCAGATGAACATCCAGGTGAAAACAAAAGCCGCCCCGTTCGCCGACACCGCCGTCTTCGCCGCCATCGGCGCCGAACTCGCCCGCCAGCAGGATCAGATTGAGCTGATCGCGTCCGAGAACATCGTCTCGCAGGCGGTGCTCGCCGCCCAGGGATCGGTGCTGACCAACAAATATGCCGAAGGCCTGCCCGGCAAGCGCTATTACGGCGGCTGCGAGCATGTGGATGTGGTGGAGGAAATCGCCATCGACCGCGCCAAGGCGCTGTTCGGCTGCGGCTTTGCGAACGTGCAGCCCCATTCGGGCGCGCAGGCCAATGCGGCCGTGCTGATGGCGCTGCTCCAGCCCGGCGACACCCTTCTTGGCATGTCGCTGGCGGCCGGCGGCCACCTCACCCACGGCGCGCCGCCGACGCTCTCCGGCAAATGGTTCAAGGCGATCGGCTATGGCGTGAAGCCGGACACGGCGCTGATCGATTATGACGAGGTCGAGCGCCTCGCCCTGGAGCATCGGCCCAAGCTGATCATCGCCGGCGGCTCCTCCTATCCTCGCATCATTGATTTTGCGCGCTTCCGGGCGATTGCGGACAAGGTGGGCGCGCATCTGCTGGTGGATGCCGCCCATTATGCCGGGCTGATCGTGGCGGGCGCCTATCCCTCGCCCTTTCCGCACGCCCATATCGTCACCACCACCACCCACAAAACCCTGCGCGGCCCACGCGGCGGGATGATCCTCACCAATGACGAGGCGCTGGCGAAGAAGCTGAATTCGGCGGTCTTCCCCGGCCTCCAGGGCGGCCCGCTGATGCATGTGATCGCTGCCAAGGCCGTGGCGTTCGGCGAGGCGCTGGAAGAGGATTTCCGCACCTACGCGCTCCAGGTGGTCTCCAATGCAAGAGCACTCGCGGCGCGGCTCAGCGAACGCGGCGCGGCCATCGTTTCCGGCGGCACCGACAGCCATATGGTGCTGGTGGATTTGCGTCCCTTCAACGTCACCGGCAAGGCGGCGGAAGCGGCGCTGGAGCGGGCCGGGCTGACCTGCAACAAGAACGGCATTCCGTTCGATCCGCAGAAGCCCGCCGTCACCTCCGGCATCCGCCTCGGCACCCCAGCGGGCACCACGCGCGGCTTCGGCATCGCGGAGTTCGAGCAGGTGGGCGACATGATCGCCAACGTGCTCCAGGGCCTCGCGCAGAGCGGGGACGCCGGCGACAGCCTCACCGAAAGCCGCGTGCGCGGCGAAGTCGCCGCCTTGTGCGCGCGCTTCCCGATCTATCCGGGGCTGTGAAGAGGAAAGGGCGCCCGGAGCAATCCGGGCGCCCTTTCCTTACGATCATCCTGGCGCGTCAGTTCCCGCGTCGCAGCAGGCCGCGATAGATCTCGTCGTCGTCGCACAGGCCGGCGAGACGGCCGAGCTGGTCCACCAGCAGGATCGGATGGTCGGTCTGGCATTTGAGCGCGATCGCCGCCTTCAGCTTCAGGTCCACCGGCGCGACGATGACGTCCGCATAAGGCGCGACCGCCCCGCTTTCCGGATCCGCCGCGACCAGGCGCCCCGCGCGCCCGTTCATGGTGACCGACACCGGCCGCCCCTCCCCGTCCATGGTCACGCGCACCTGCCCTTCCTTGCCGAGCAGGATCACGTCGTCGTCGCGCTTCAGCGCGCTCGCCGGCGTCATCACCGCATTGCCGCGCAGCACGTTCAGCGGGTTCATGTGCTTGACGAATTCGGCGACGTAATCATTCGCCGGCCGCAGCAGGATGTCTTCCGCCGTGCCGGCCTGGACGATCCGCCCACCCTCCATGATGGCAATGGTGTTGCCGATCTTCAGCGCTTCGTCGAGATCATGACTGACGAAGACAATGGTCTTTTGAATACGCTTTTGCAGATCCAGCAATTCGTCCTGCAATTTGTCGCGGATCAGCGGATCGAGCGCGGAGAACGGCTCGTCCATGAGCAGGATGTCGGCATCGGTGGCGAAGGCGCGGGCGAGGCCCACGCGCTGCTGCATGCCTCCGGAGAGTTCATTGGCATATTTGTCGGCCCACATGGACAGCCCCACCATGGCGAGCTTCTCGTCCACGAGGCGATTGCGCTCGGCGAGCGGCGTGCCCCGTAGTTCCAGACCGAAGCCCACATTCTCGCGCACCGTGCGCCAGGGCAGAAGGCCGAACTGCTGGAACACCATGGAAACCGTGTGCATGCGGATCTCCCGCAGCATGCGCACATCGCAGCGCGCGACATCCACGAGCGTGCCCTCGTGGCGCACGAACACTTCGCCGCGCGCCACCGTATTGAGGCGGTTGACCGCGCGCAGGATCGTGCTCTTGCCCGAACCCGAAAGGCCCATCAGCACGCAGATTTCCCCGCGGCCGATCTTCAGGTTCACCCCGGCGGCGCCGAGCACGCATCCCGTCGCCTCCAGGATGGTATCGCGCGTCGCCCCCGCATCGATCATGGCGAGCGCGCGCTGGCGCTGGCGGCCGAACACGATGTCCACATTGCGGAATTCCACCGAAACCGAGGCCGGCGCCACCTCGGCTTCCGGCGCGCTGAGGTTCACGGGAAGCGCGGTCATGGCTCAGGCCTTCCTGGAGCGGCGCGCGCGCTGTTCGGGGCGCTTGCACACCCGGTCGAGCACGATGGCGAGGATGACGATGGCCATGCCGGATTCAAATCCCATGGCGACATTCACGGTGTTGAGCGCCCGCACCACCGGCTTGCCCAGCCCGTCCGACCCGACGAGGGCCGCGATCACCACCATGGAGAGGCTGAGCATGATGCATTGGGTGATGCCGGCCATGATGGTGGGCAGCGCATAGGGCAGCTCCACCTTGAACAGCAATTGCCGCTTGGTGGCGCCAAAGGCTTCCCCCGCCTCCACCAAAGCCGGCGGCACGGAGGAAATGCCGAGATGGGTGAGCCGGATCGGCGCCGGGAGCGCGAAGATGACCGTGGAGATGAGCCCCGGCACCACGCCGAGGCCGAACAAGACCAGGGTCGGGATGAGATAGACGAAGGTGGGGATGGTCTGCATCAGGTCCAGGATCGGCCGGATGGCGGTGTAGAGCCAGGGCCGGTGCGCCGCCGCGATCCCCACCGGCACGCCGATGACGACGCACACGAAGGTGGCGCACAGCACCAGGGACAAGGTCTCGATGGTGGCGTCCCAATAGCCGAGATTGGCGACCAGCAGCAGCGCCGCCAGGATGAAGACCGCCAGCCCGATGGAGCGGTGCACCAGATAGGCGCCGACCGCGCACAGCGCGATCAGCAGCAGCGGCGGCACGAACAGCAGCAGGTCGGTCAGCCCGCCGATCATCGCGCCGAGCACCAGCGAGATGAGATCGAACACCGCCTGCGCATGGGTGCTCAGGAAATCGACCACCGCCTTGAGCCACTGGCCGAGCGGGATCTTATGTTCGGTGAGCCAGTCGTACATGGGCCAATCCCCGCCTGCGCTGCGATGATGACGATGCTGGATGCGCCGGGCCGCGCCCCCGCCCGGTGGAGGACGGCCGCGGCACCCATGCCGCGGCCTTTGCTCAGATCTTCAGCGACGCCTTCACGGCCTCAAAGCCCGGCTTGCCGTCGAGGGTGGTGACGCCCTTCAGCCAGGGTTCCCACACCTTGGGATTGGCCTTCAGCCACTTCGCGGCGGCCTTGTCGGCTTCCATGCTGTCGAACAGGATATAGCCCATCACGACATTTTCCAGCGCCAGCGAGAACTTGAGATTCTTGATCAAGGTGCCGGCGTTCGGGCATTCGGCGAGCCAGCCGGCGCGCACATTGGTATAGATGGTGGCGCCGCCCAGATCCGGGCCGAATACGTCGTCGCCGCCTTCCAGATATTTGATGGAGAATTTGGTGTTCATCGGATGGGGCTCCCAGCCGAGGAACACGATGGGCTCCTTGCGCTTGGTGGCGCGCTCCACTTGCGAGAGCATGCCCTGTTCGCTGGATTCGACGATCTCAAACTTGCCGAGGCCGAACTTGTCGTCCTTGATCATGCCGATGATCAGCCGGTTGCCGTCGTTTCCGGGCTCGATGCCGTAGATCTTGCCCTTCAGCTTGTCCTTGAACTTGGCGATGTCGGCGAAGGTCTTCAGGCCCGCATCATAAAGATAGGTGGGAACCGCGAGGGTATATTTGGCGCCTTCCAGATTGGCATCCAGGACCTCGACCGATTTGTCGTCCACATAAGGCTTGCGGTCGGCTTCCATGGTCGGCATCCAATTGCCGAGGAAGACGTCGATGTCCTTGTTCTTCAGCGACGTATAGGTGACCGGAACGGCGAGCACCTGCACCTTCGGGGTATAGCCGAGTCCCTTCAGGATTGTGGAGGTGATGGCGGTGGTCGCGGCGATATCGGTCCAGCCGACATCGGCGAAGCGCACCGTTTTGCAGGAGGGCGCATCGGCCGCCTGCGCAGGCGCGCCGCCGAAAGCGAACAGTGCCGCGCCCAGGGCGAGCGCTGCGGTCAATGTCTTGAACACGCGAAAGCCAGTCATGTCTTTTCCCCTGCGAAAAGGCCCGAGGCCGGCCATGCGCGCGGCCCCTCACTCCGAAAGAAGGTGGCGGCCGCTTTGCTGGGCCGTCTTGTTTCAAGGGTCCCTTTGGAAGGACTCCATTGAACGACCATTCAATACATGAAACCGCGACTTGTCACGCCCATTATTTGCGCGTTCAACGCACCAAAGATAGGCAATACATGCTGCAGTGCACGATGATTGATGAGGGCAAGGAATGATGCCCGTGCCTGACATTTGCGCTGGGCATATGATTGATTGAACGTATAATCAGCGAACCAGTCACAGGTGGAGGCCAGCATGGCAGAGGCAGCGCACGCCCGGTTCGAAGCAGAGGATGCGCGGCGCCAGCAATTGATCGACGCCACCATCGCCTGCCTTGCGGATATCGGCTTCGTTGCCACCACCCTGGTGCAGATCGCCCGGCGCGCGAACGTCTCCCCTGGCCTTGTGGCGCATTATTTCGGCGACAAGAACGGCCTTCTGGAAGCCACCTTGCGCCATCTTGCGCGGCGCCTCGCCAGCGGCACCGCGAGCCGCCTCGCCGCCGCCCGCACCCCGCGCGAGCGGGTTCAGGCGGTGATCGAGGCCAACCTCGCGCCGGCCGAATTCGATCGCCGCACCTCCTCGGTCTGGCTCGCCTTCTGGGGCCAGGTGATCCACGAGAAGCGCTTCGCGCGGGTCCAGAACGTCTATCAGCGCCGCATGATCTCCGACCTCGTGCACGCCTTGAAAAAGCTGGTGCCGGCCAGCGATGCGCAGCGCATCGCTGTGAGCATCGCGGCGGTGATCGACGGCCTGTGGCTGCGCGCGACGCTGTCCAGCGACGGCGAGCCGGACAGCGCCGCCGCCCGCGCCATCGCCACCGCCTTCGCCGATTCCCAGCTGGCGGCAGCGCCCGCCTTGAGCGCCGTTCCCCCCGAGACCAAAGCCATGACCGGCACCCCTGCCCCCATCCGCAACCAGATCGGCGGCGGCCCCGTGGGCACGCGCGACAAAACCACCTTCACCACCGAGAATCCTGCCACCGGCGAGATCCTCGCCGAGATCGAGATCGCCGGCGCCGCCGAGATCGAACGCGCGGTCGCCGCCGCGACGGCGGGGCAGAAGGTGTGGGGCGCCATGACCGGCACGGAGCGCGGCCGCATCCTGCGCCGCGTCGCCGACATCCTGCGCGCCCGCAACAAGGAACTCGCCCATCTGGAAACCCTGGACACCGGCAAGCCGATCCAGGAAACCAGCGTCGTCGACATTCTCTCCGGCGCCGATTGCCTGGAATATTTCGCCGGCGTTGCCCCGACCATTACAGGCGAACATCTCGACCTCGGCCCCGAAGCCTTCGGCTATACACGGCGCGAGCCGCTCGGCGTGGTGGCGGGGATTGGCGCCTGGAATTATCCGCTCCAGATCGCCTGCTGGAAGGCTGCGCCCGCCCTCGCGTGCGGCAACGCCATGATCTTCAAGCCGGCGGAGCTGACCCCCCTCACCGCCGTGAAGCTGGCGGACATCATGACCGAGGCCGGCGTCCCCGACGGCGTGTTCAACGTGGTGCAGGGCTTCGCCGACACCGGGCGCCTGCTGACCCGCCATCCCGGCATCGCCAAGGTCTCCCTCACAGGGGAAGCCGGCACCGGCAAGAAGGTGATGGCGGACGCCGCCGGTACACTCAAGCAAGTCACCTTGGAACTCGGCGGCAAATCCCCGCTGATCATCTTCGAGGATGCCAATATCGAGGATGCGGTTTCCGCCGCCATGCTGGGGAATTTTTATTCCGGCGGCGAAATCTGCTCCAACGGCACGCGGGTGTTCGTGCACGCCTCCATTCGCAAGGCGTTTCTGGAACAGCTGGCGGCGCGCACGCAGAAGATGATCGTGGGCGATCCGCAGGATCCCAAGACCCATGTGGGCGCGCTCATCTCCCGTGCCCATATGGAAAAGGTGCTCGGCGCTATCGAGGCGGCGAAAGCCGCGGGCGCCAAGTTGATCGCGGGCGGGCATCGCATCGAGACCGGCGCCTTGAAGAAGGGCTATTTCGTCGCCCCCACCATCTTCGATGGGTGCACCGACGACATGCCGAACGTGCGCGAGGAAATCTTCGGCCCGGTGATGTCGGTGCTGGAATTCTCCAGCGAGGACGAGGTGATTGCCCGCGCCAACGACACTGTCTTCGGCCTCGCCGCCGGCGTCTTCACCCGCGACCTCGCCCGCGCCCACCGGGTGATCGCGCGGATCGAGGCCGGCACCTGCTGGATCAACCAATACAACATCACGCCCGTGGAAATGCCGTTTGGCGGATACAAGCAATCCGGCATCGGCCGCGAGAACAGCCGGGCGGCGATCGAGCATTACACCCAGGTCAAGAGCGTCTACGTCAATCTCGGACGCGTGGCCTCGCCTTATTGATGGAGCACATCGTGCCCTCTTCCCAAGCAAGCGCGCAGGACTTCGACTATATCATCATCGGCTCGGGCTCCGCCGGCGCGGTGCTGGCGGATCGGCTGTCCGCCGACGGCAAGAATACGGTTCTGGTGCTGGAATATGGCGGCTCCGACCGCTCGGTGCTGATCCAGATGCCGGCGGCGCTGTCCATGCCCATGAACATGCCGAAATACAATTGGGGCTTCGAAACCGAGCCGGAGCCGGGCCTTGGGGGCCGCCGCCTCGTGTGCCCGCGCGGCAAGGTCATCGGCGGCTCGTCTTCCGTCAACGGCATGGTCTATGTGCGGGGAAATCCACACGATTTCGACCGCTGGGAAGAAGAGGGCGCGCACGGCTGGGCCTATCGCGACGTGCTGCCCTATTTCCAGCGCGCGGAAGGGCGGCAGGACGGCGGCGATGAATATCGCGGCGCCTCCGGCCAGCTCGCGACAAGTTACGGGCCGGTCGAGAACCCGCTGTACAAGGTCTTCGTGGAGGCCGCGCAGCAAGCCGGCTATCCCGCGACTTCCGACATCAACGGCGCCCAGCAGGAAGGCTTCGGGCGCATGGACATGACGGTGAAAAACGGCGTGCGCTGGTCCACCGCCAACGCTTATCTCAAGCCCGCCCTGACGCGTCCCAATCTCAGCCTTGTCACCCATGCCTTGGCCTCGCAGATCCTGTTCGAGGGCCGCCGCGCGGTGGGCGTGCGGTACGAGCGCGAGGGCACGCAGCATGTGGCGCGGGCGCGGCGCGAGGTGATCGTCTCAAGTGGACCGATCAATTCGCCCAAGCTGCTCAAACTCTCGGGCATCGGCGCGGCGAGTGAACTTGCGGAGCTGGGCATCGAGGTGGTGGCGGATCGTCCTGGCGTGGGTGAAAACCTTCAGGATCATCTGGAATTCTATTTCCAGGTGGCCTGCACCCAGCCGATTACGCTTTATTCCAAGACCGGCTTCATCCCGCGCACATTAGTGGGCGCGCAATGGTTGCTGACGAAGAGCGGACTCGGGGCCACCAATCATTTCGAGACCTGCGGCTTCATCCGCTCGCGGCCGGGCATCCGCTATCCCGACATCCAGTATCATTTCATCCCCTTGGCCGTGACCTATGACGGCAAAGGTCTTGCCAGTGAACATGGCTTCCAGGCCCATGTCGGCCCCATGCGCACCAAGAGCCGGGGCTTTGTGCGGCTGAAATCGCGCGACCCCAGGGAGCATCCGCGCATCCAGTTCAACTATCTCAGCCATGAGGATGACATGGTGGAGATGCGCGCTTGCGTGCGACTGACCCGTGAGATCTTTGCCCAGAAGGCATTCGACCCCTATCGCGGGCGCGAAATACAACCCGGCGCCGACGTCACCAGCGACGAACAGATCGACGCCTTCGTGCGCGCCCATGTGGAGAGTGCCTACCACCCCTCCTGCAGTTGCAAGATGGGGCGGGCGGATGATCCCATGGCGGTGGTGACGCCGGACACAAAAGTGATTGGCGTCGAGGGGTTACGGGTGGTGGACAGTTCCATCATGCCGTCCGTGACGACGGGAAACCTCAATGCGCCGACCATCATGATCGGCGAAAAGGCGGCGGATATCATCCTCGGCAAGCCGGCGCTCGCGGCCTCGAACGCGCCTTATTACACCGCGGAAAACTGGCGTACCGCCCAGCGCTGAGAAAAATGTTTCATGTGAAACATTGGCTTGGCAGAGTCGAACAGCGGTTTAGGGACGGATGGAGGTGGTTCTTCCGCGCTCCATACCGCGATTTCGGCGGAACGTTCAGCGCGCGGATTTCGGCACGCCGATCTGGCGCAAAAAGGCGAGGATTTCGCGGGCCGCCCCCTCCGGCGTCGGGCCGACCAGCACCCGCCCGCCGGCCGGCGATCCGGAGGTCGCGGCGGCGAGGCGCTCCGCCGCCGTTCCGCCCGCCGGGCGCGCCGCCAGTTTCGGGCGCTTGCGATAGGGCCGCTCCTCGCCTTCGGGAACGCAAACGATGCCCTCGGCCGCACGCACATCCACATCCCCCCGCCGGGCCTTGGCGAAGGCGAAGGGCAGCGGCGCGGGCGCGCCGGCATGCACCGTGACGAGCACCGGCAGGCGCACGGTGACGCGCCGCCGCGCGCCCTTGGGCAGGGCCTGTTCAACCACCACCGTACCCGCCTCGGCGCCCGGCACGAGCGCCACCGCATCGGGGATCAACGGCCAGCCGAGGCGATGGGCGAGCGCATAGGGCACCAGCCCGGTATCGTCCCCACCCTGGCCGCGCGGGCCGGCGAAAACCACATCGGGCGCCGCCGTCGCGATCTCGGCGGCAAGGGCCGGCACCGGGTCGGCATCTCCCGCCATCATCAGGTGCGTCAGGCCCGAAAGCCCACGCCCGAGCGCATCGCGCAGAGCGCCGAGCGCGGGCCCGGCGTGCAGGCCGGTGGCGCGCGCATCGAGCCCGGCCGCAAGCCGCGCCGCCTGGGCCTCGGCGCGCAGCAGGCACGCCTTGCCCGAGACCGGATGGCGCGCCTCTGAGAGCAGGACCAGGGCCTTCATGCACCCTCCTCCTCATGCAACGCCTTGAGCAAAGCCGGCATGACCAATTGCGCATCCTGCACGATGGCGAGCCCGGCGCGCGCGACCATGGCCGCATGCAAATCAATATTCACCGCAAGCACATGCTCGCATCCGGCGATGCCTTGCAGATGCTGCGGCGCGCCGGCGATGCCGAGGGCGAAATAGCAGCGCGCCGCCAGCACGGTGCCGGAGGCGCCCACCTGCGCGGCGCGGGGCATGAGGCCGGCATCGCACACCATGCGGCTTGCCCCCGGCGTCGCCCCGAGCGCCACGGCAAGGGCGCGGAAGGCCTCGAAATCGCTCACCCCATGGCCGGCGGAGAGCACGAAATCCGCTTCGCCGAGCGCCACGGTCGCGGGATCGGCCGGCACCTCCTCCATGGCGAGAATAAAGCTGTCGCGCGGGGCCGGGCGGGTAAGCTCCACCGGCCGTGCCTCGTGCACCACCCGTCCATGGGGCGCCGCCGCGCCGTCCGCGAGGGTGATGAGGCGCGGCGGGGTGCTTCGCCGCTCCACCGTGCCGCCGCGCGCCGGGCGGGCGATGCTTTTCGCGCTGATCTGCTCGGCGCCGCAGAACAGGGGTTCGCCCAGCCGCACTGCTACGCGCCGGGCCAGATCGCCGCCCGTGGGCGTTTCCGCGAACAGCACATGGCGCGGGGCAAGGGCTAAGACGGCGGCCAAGACCGCATCTGCGCGGCCATCGGGATCGGTCCCACAGAGATCCGCGACGCGATCGGCGCCCGCCGCGCCGGCATCTTCCGGCAGGAGGGACGTGAGCAGCAGCACCGCGCCGCCGCCGGCATCGGCCAGCAGACGCGCGGCGCCGAGCACTTGGCGATCCTGCACCGAAAGGTGCCCGCCGGGCGCATCGGCCAGCGCCAAGACCAGGAAGGCGGGATCGTCGATGATCCGAACCTGCGGCGCCTGCGGCACGGGTTCGAGCGCGGCTATCTGAGGCTCAAGCGCGCGCGTCTGAAGCAACGAGCCTTGGCCCAACAGGCTGAGGTCGAACCTGGGGCGCGCGCCTCCCCGTGTGCGGGCGGCGGCCCAGTGCGCGCGGGGATCGCGCCGCACGGCAAGGCGCGCGGCGTTCGGTGCGGCGGCGTTCGGCGCGGTGCCGAACAGATCGAAGCGCGGGCGCGGATGGCCCACCGCTGGCCCGGCGCCGTGTGGCCCGGTCACGCGTTGCCCGGCGCGCGCGGCGCGGGGATCGCGGCGCGGGCGGCTCATGGCTGAAGCTCCAGGGCGCGGCGCCGGGGGGCCGGCGCGCCCTGCCCGGCCTCGAAGGCGGCGAGTACCAGCTCGGCCACGTCGCGCACCTCGGGGCGGGTGCCGCTCACCCCTTCCAGCATGGCGGTGCAGGTGGGACAGGCCACAGCCACCACGGCCGCGCCGGTGTCCCGCGCCTGGTCCATGCGCAGATCGGGAATGCGGCGCTCGCCTTCGATATCGCTCAAGGGCGCCCCGCCCCCGCCGCCGCAGCACAGGGAACGGGTGCCGTGGCGCGCCATCTCGCTGCGCGCGAGGCCGAGCGCATCCAGCAGCCGGCGCGGCGCGGCCACCTCGCCATTATAGCGGCCGAGATAGCAAGGGTCGTGATAGGTCACGGCGAGCCCCGCGAGCGTGCCCAGCGGCAGGCGGCCCTGCGCCACCAGGGCATCGAGAAACGCCGTGTGGTGCCACACCTCGTAATGGCCGCCGAAGGCGGGATAATCGTTGCGCAAGGCGTTCAGCGCATGGGGATCGGCGGTGAGGATGCGCGCGAAGCGCAGCGCGGAGAGGGTGGCGACATTCTCCCGCGCCAGCCGCGCGAAGGTGGCTTCATCGCCGAGGCGGCGGGCAAGATCGCCGCAATCGCGCTCGGCGGCGCCGAGAATGGCGAAATCCACCTTAGCTTCCCGCAGCAGCCGCACCAGCGCCCGCAAGGTGCGGCCATGGCGCAGGTCATAGGCGCCCTCCCCGAGCCACAGCAGCACGTCCACCGCCATGCCGGGGTGCAGCACGGGCAGGTCCAGCCCGGCGGCGAAATCGGCGCGGGCGGAAAGCGCGCGTCCGCCTGCCTCGTCGGTGTCGCGCAGATCGTCGAGCGCGGCGGCGGCTTTTTCTGGCACCGCGCCGAGCATCAAGGTCTGGTGCCGGCGCAGGTCGATGATGGCGTCCACATGCTCGATCATCATCGGGCATTCCTCCACGCACGCCCGGCAGGTGGTGCAGGACCACAGCGTATCGGGATGGATCATCGCCGCCACGCCGACCAGGGGCGCATCCACACCGCCCGTGCCGGCCACCGGCCGGGCGTGGGGATAAGGACTGCCGGCATAGTCGTTCGTGCCGCCGTCCATGGCACCCACCAGATCCTGGATCAGCCGCTTGGGATTGAGCGGCTGGCCGGCGGCAAACGCCGGGCACGCCGCCTCGCAGCGCCCGCATTGCACGCAGGCATCGAAGCCCAAGAGGCGGTTCCAGGCGAAATCCGCCGGCGTCTCCACGCCGAGCCGCTCCGCCTCAAGATCCACGGGCGCAAGGGCGACATCGCGCGTTCCGGAAAAGCGCGCCGGCCGCGGATGCGCGGCAAGATGCAGCGCGCCCGCCAGCGCATGGCGCATGGGGCCGCGCGCCGTCTGCGAGGAGAGCGCAAGGCCAGCTGCGGCGGTGAAAGCCAGCGCCACCAAGCCGCCGCGCGCGCCCAGCGCCGCGAGTGCCGCAACCAGCAGGGCGCCGGTGGCATATCCCATCAACAGCCAAGGCAAAATCTGGAACCGGCCGCCCGAGAGCCGGTGCGGGCGCTTGGGATAGCGGCGCAAGCCGACCACGCAGGCGCCGGTGAGCATGATCGCGAAGGCGAGCGCGGTGAGCGCCCAATAGACGCGCGATCCGCCCAAAGCCGGAACGATCCCGAGCGCCGCCAGCCCCGATCCCGCCAGCAGCCCGCCCGCCACCAGCATATGCATGCGCGCGGCGCACGCATCTCGCTGGACGATGTGATGCACGTCCACGAGATAACGCTTCGGCATGGCCATGAGGCCGGCCGCCCAATCCACATGCGCCGCCCGGCCCTTGCGCCACAGCGCGACGCGCGCGGCGATGCCGGCGAGCGCGACCGCCGCCATCAGCCACACCAGCAGGGACAGGCCAAAGGTGGCGGAAAAGGCGGCGCTCATGGCTCAGATATCCTTGCAGAGGCGCAAGGCGTCATAGATGGCGGCGTGGATGTTCCGCCCCGCCAGCGCATCGCCCACCCGATAGAGCGCGAAACCCTTGGCGAGATCGAACGGTTGCGGCGTGCCGGCGACGATGGCGTCGAGGTCGATCTGCCCCGCGTTCACCGAGCGGGCCTTCAGCACGCGATAGAGCCCGTCCACCGGCAAGGTGCCGTATTCGACCACGACATGATCGACGATCCGCTCCTCCTCCGCATCGGTGAAGGTGTTGCGCAGCGCCGCCACAAGGCGATTGCCCTCGGGATAGATCTCGATCAAGTCGAGATTGGGCGAGAACACCACGCCGAGCTTGTAGAGTTCGCGATAATGGATCGGCTGGTTGGTGGTGCCCACCTCCTGCGCCGGGTAGCGGTCGGACGTGACGAATTCCACCAGGCAGCCGCGCGTTGCTAGGACTTCGGCGGTCGAAGCGGCATTGTGCTGGCCCATCTCGTCGAACAGCAGCACCGAGCCGGACAGCTCCACCTTGCCGGTGAGCACATCGGCGGTTGAAAGCGCGCGCTCGGCGCCCTTGGCGTGGCCGAGGCTCGGCGCGCCGCCGGTGGCGATGATCACCACATCCGGCGCCTCGCCGAGGATGGCCTCTTCGCTCGCCTCGGTCCCGAGGCGCAGGTCCACGCCCAGCTTCACCACCTGCCCCACCAGCCAGCGCGGAATGCCGGACAGCGCCTCGCGCCAGCCGGCTTTCGCGGCGATGTTGATCTGCCCGCCGGCGGCCGCGTTCTTCTCGAACAGCACCACCTGATGGCCGCGCGCGGCGCACACCCGCGCCGCCTCCAGCCCGCCCGGCCCGGCGCCGACCACCACCACCTTGCGCCGCACGTCCGCCTTCGGGATGACATGGGGCATGGTGGCCTCGCGGCCGGTGGCGGCGTTCTGGATGCACAAGGCATCGCCGCCCACATAGATGCGGTCGATGCAATAGCCGGCGCCGACGCACTGGCGGATATCGTCCTCGCGCCCCTCGCTGAGCTTTTTCACGAGATGCGGGTCGGCGATATGGGCGCGGGTCATGGCGACCATGTCCACATGCCCCTCCGCGACCGCGCGGGCGGCGGTGGCAAGGTCGGTCACGCGCTGGGCGTGGAACACGGGAACCTCCACCTCGCGCTTGATGGCGCTTGGCAGATGCAGGAACGGCGCGACGGGGAAGGACATATTGGGCAGCGAGACCGCATGGGCCATGTCGTCCCGCGCCTGGCCGCCGAGCACATTGATGAAATCCACCAGCCCGTCGCGGGCATAGGTGGCGGCGATCTCGACGCATTCTTCATGCGAGAGGCCGTCGGCGATCATCTCGTCGCCGGACATGCGGATGCCGATGACATAATCATCCCCGGCCGCCCGGCGCATGGCTTCCAGCACTTCGCGGCCGAAACGCATGCGGTTTTCCAGGCTGCCCCCATAGCGGTCGGTGCGATGGTTCACCGAGGGCGACCAGAATTGATCGATGAGATGGCCGTGGGCGGCGGACACCTCGCAGCCGTCCAGACCGCCTTCCTTGCAGCGTCGCACCGCCAGGGCGAAGTCGCGGACGATGCGGGCGATCTCCTCCGCTTCCAACTCCTTGGGAATGGTGCGGGAGGCCGGCTCGCGGCGGGGCGAGGAGGAGACGGTGGGAAACCAGTTCTCCGTGTCCCATTTGGTGCGCCGGCCCATATGGGTCAGCTGGATCATCAGCCGCGCGCCATGCCGGTGGATGCGCTGCGAGAAGCTCTGGAAGAAGGGGATGACGCTGTCGTCCGCCACCGACACCTGGTTCCAGGGCGCGGCGGGGCTATCCAGCGCCACCGAGGAGGAACCGCCGAACATGGTCAGGCCGATGCCGCCCTTCGCCTTCTCCTCGTGATAGAGCTGGTAGCGCTCCTGCGGCTTGCCCTCCTTGCCGTAGCCGGGCGCGTGGGAGGTGCTCATCACCCGGTTGCGGATGGTGAGGCCCTTGATGGTCAAGGGTTTGAGAAGCGCATCGGCATTGGCGATCATAAGCGGGCTCCGGCCGCGCGGGCGCAGGCGTAAGGGGAGATCATGCGGCGCGCTCCGCTTTCGGGGAATGGCCGTAGCGCCGCCCGTAGGCGACCGAGAAATGCGCCGCCGACTGGAAGCCGCAGGCGAACGCCACATCGGTCACCGGCAAGGGCGAGAGGCGCAGCAATTCGCGCGCCCGGTTCAGCCGCAGGCCGAGATAGAAGGCGCCCGGCGACTGGGAAAGATGATGCTGGAACAGGCGTTCGAGCTGGCGCTGGGAGAGCGCGACGGCGGCTGCGACATCGGCCACCGACATGGGCTTTTCCACGTGGCGGGCCATCAGCTCCACCGCCTTGGCAAGGGCCGGCTGGCGCGCCGCGACCTCGGGGGCGAGATGGGCCTTGCGCCCCTCCGGTGCACCGGTGCGCCGCACGATGAACTGGTCGGCCACCGCACCCGCCGTGCGCGGGCCGAGCGCGGCGGCGATCATCACCAGCATCATTTCCAGCGGCGCGACACCGCCGGTGCAGGTGAGGCGGTCGCGATCGATGACGAAGGCATCCTCCTGGAACGCCACATCGGGGAATTCCTCGCGGATGGCGGCCAGATTCTCCCAATGGATGGCGCAGCGATAGCCGTTCAAAAGCCCGGCCTCGGCCAAGGCAAATGTGCCGGTGCACAGCGCGCCGAGCGCCACGCCCTTGCGCGCCGCGCGGCGCAAAGCATCACGCGTGGGCCGGGCCACCGCATGGCGCACGTCGATGCCGCCGCACACGATCAGCAAATCCAGCGCGCCGGCCTCTGCGAGGCGCACGGTGGGGCTGAGGCTGAGGCCGTTGCTGGCGGGGCACGCGGCGCCGTCCACGGTCAGCACCTGCCAGGAATAGGCCGCGCCGCCGGTGACGTAATTGGCCATGCGGCAGGCTTCGAGCGCGTTGGAAAGCGCGATCATGGAATAATTGGGCAAGGTGAGAAAACCGATGCGCCGCAGCCGGGCCATCGGCGCGTCCGGCGGTTCGGGCGCGAGGGATTTCAGGGCGCCGTGCATGCTCACCGCTCGATCACGAGGTCGCTGGTGGGCTTGGAACAGCAGATCAGCACCATGCCGGCGTCGATCTCCCGCTGGCGGATTCCGCCGCCGTGTTTCATCTCCACCGTGCCGTCCACCATCTTGCTCTTGCAGGTGCCGCACAGGCCCTTGGTGCAGGAGGACGGCAGCCGCAGGCCGGCGCGGCGCGCGGCTTCCAGCACGTTCATGTCGGCCGGGCATTGGATCGTGCGGCCGGATTTGCGGAATTCGACGCTGTAGGTCCGCACCGCCGGCGCCGCATCCATCGCCGCCCTGTCCATGCCCGCCTCGGCCGCGATGACCGCCTCCGCCACCTCCGGCTCCGCGCCGGCGAGCGCCGCGAAATCGAAGCTTTCCTCATGATGGCGGGCCATGTCGAAGCCGACGCCGCGCAGCAGCTCACGCACCGCCGCCATGTAAGGCGCGGGGCCGCACACGAAGATTTCGCGATCGCGAAAGTCGGGCGCTGCGATATCGAGGTGCGACGGGCGCAGCCGCCCCATGAAGCCGTGCCAGGGGTGAAATTCGCTCTCCGTTTCGCAAATGGCGGCGAAACGGAAGGACGGCTGGTTGCGCGCCATCAGCTCCAGCTCGGCGCGGAAGATGATGTCGTCGGGCGTGCGGGCGCTGTGCACGAACACGATGTCCGCGCCGCTGGCGAGATCATGATGGGCGCGGGCCATGGACATGAGCGGGGTGATGCCGCTGCCGCCAGAGAGAAACAGATATTTCTCCGCCTGATGCCGCGCGCAGGTGAAATCCCCCATGGGGCCGACCGCGCGCAACACGCTGCCTTCGCGCACATGGTCGTGCAGATGATTGGACACCGGCCCGCCCGGCACGCGCTTCACAGTAATCGAGACCGTATCCGGCCGGGTGGGCGTGGAGGAGAGCGTATAGCAGCGGTTGACGCGCTCGCCTGCGATGTCGAGATCGAGCGTGATGAACTGGCCCGGCTCATAGGCGAAACGGGCGGGTGTCGCCGGGGCGAGGATGAAGGTCTTCACATCCGCCGTCTCGGCGCGCACCTGCCGCACGATCAAGGCGTCGTCACGCTCACAATCCCAGAGCGGGCGTTCGCCCGCGAGGGTCGCCAGCAGCGGGTCGGGGCGGAGGGCTTGTGCGTCCATCGCTCAGCGCGCGCCATGGGCGCGCATGCGGCCGACGTACCAATTGCAGAATTTCTCCACCAGCATTTCCGTGTGGGGCGAATAGGGGCCGGGCTCATAGGCCGGGCTTTGCGCGCCCTGCTGGCAGAAGCCCACCAATTCGCTGTCCTGCGCATTGGTCGCTTCCCACACGGCGGTGAGATTGGCGACGTCATAATCGACGCCTTCCACCGCATCCTTGTGCACCAGCCATTTGGTGCGCACCAGCGTGCGTTCGGCATCCAGCGGAATGGCCGAGAAGGTCACCACATGGTCGCTCATGAAATGGTGCCAGCTGTTGGGCTGGGTCCAGAAATGCAGCGCCCCGTGGCGGGGATCATTGATGGCGCCGAGCAGCTTCTTGCAGGCGGCCTTGGTGTCGCCGGTGTGACTTTCGCCTGCCCCGTCGAGCGGCAGGCGCTCGGTGCGATAGCCGGTCACCCGGTCGTCGAGATGCTCGATCATCTGCGAGGGGAAGCCGCAGCTTTCCCAATTGCCGTGGCTTTCCTTGACGAGATCGGCATAGCGCGCGGCTTCCAGGCGGCCCATCTCGTCCAGCTCCTCGGGCGCAAAGCCGAAGCCATAGGCGAACAAAGGCACCGTCAATTCGGGATGATTGCCCGCGCAATGATAGCATTCGCGGTTGTTCTCCATGGTGAGCTTCCAATTGCCGGGCTCGATCAGATTGCTCTCAAAAGCCACCTTGGCGTTGCGCAGATCGTGCGGCGCCAGATACGGCGCCATGCGCTGCGCCATATCCTCGAAATCCTCCGGCGGGTTGTCGGCGAGGCAGATGAACAGCAGCCCTTCCAGCGAACGCAGATGCACCGGCTTCAGGCCATGGCAGGCGGCGTCGAAGTCCTTGCCCATATGCTCGGCGAACAGCAGCTTGCCGTCGAGGTCATAGGTCCAGGCATGGTAGCGGCAGACCAGATTGCCGACCGTGGTCTTGTAGTCGTGCAGCAGACGCGCGCCGCGATGGCGGCACACATTGTGGAAGGCACGCACCGCGCCGTCGTCGTTGCGCACGATGATGACGGAGGTGGCGCCGATATCCACCACCATGGCGTCGCCCGCTTCCGGCACGTCCGGTTCGACGCCCACATAGATCCAGTGGCGGCCGAAGATGATGTCCATGTCGGCGGCGAAGATGGCGGGGCTGGTATAGAACGGCGCTTCCAGGCTGTAGCCCGGGCGGCGGCGGCGCAGCAGGGTTTGCAGGTCGGTGTCGGTGGTGTCCAGCATGTCGCTCTCCCCGCGCGGCCCAAGGCTCAGATGCCGGCGCGCCGATGTCTGGAAGTGTTCGACTTAAAATCGCCGTCCGCTTTTCTGATCACGACATATTTTAGCGCAAATGCGCCATTCGGGCGAGCCTCCCGTTCGCCTGGAATTTTGCCGCGTCGAATGTCGGATTTGTTCCAGAACGGGGTCGCAAGCCGACGAGATATGCGCGGCCCTCTGGTGCACCTTGGCGCCAGGAACCAGGGGACCGAGGCCCATGCGCCGTTTTTCCTTACCATCGCTGCTGTCGGAAGCGCTGAACGCCCACCAGGGCTGGCAGCGCCAATGGCGCGATCCCGCGCCCAAGGCGAGCTATGACGCCATCATCATCGGCGGAGGCGGCCACGGCCTCGGGGCGGCCTATTATCTCGCCAAGGAACACGGCCTCACCAATATCGCGGTGCTGGAAAAGGGCTGGATCGGCGGCGGCAATGCGGGGCGCAACACCACCATCATCCGCTCGAACTATCTCTATGACGAGAGCGCCGCGCTCTACGAGCATGCGGTAAAGCTGTGGGAAGGTCTTTCCCAGGAACTGAACTACAACGTCATGTTCTCCCAGCGCGGCGTCTTGATGCTGGCGCATAATGTCCATGACGTCCAAAGCTTCAAGCGCCACGTCTATTCCAATCGCTTGAACGGCATCGACAATGAATGGATGACGCCGCAGGAGGCGAAGGCGTTCTGCCCGCCGCTGAACATTTCCCCCGACATCCGCTATCCGGTGATGGGCGCGGCGCTGCAGCGGCGCGGCGGCACCGCGCGCCATGATGCGGTGGTGTGGGGCTATGCCCGCGCGGCCGACGCGCTGGGCGTCGACATCCTGCAGAATTGCGAAGTCACCGGCATCAATCGCGGCCCGGACGGCGCGGTGACCGGGGTGGAGACCACGCGCGGGCCCATCAAGGCGAAGAAGATCGGCGTTTCCGCCGCCGGCCACACCAGCGTGGTGATGGGCATGGCGGGCGTGCGCATGCCGCTGGAGAGCTTTCCCCTTCAGGCCCTGGTCTCCGAGCCGGTGAAGCCGTGCTTCCCGTGCGTACTGATGTCGAACGCCGTGCACGCCTACATCTCCCAATCCGACAAGGGCGAACTCGTGATCGGCGCGGGCACGGACCAATATGTGTCCTACAGCCAGCAGGGCGGGCTGCACATCACCACCCATACGCTGGATGCCATCTGCGAATTGTTCCCCCAATTCACCCGCATGCGCATGCTGCGCTCCTGGGGCGGCATCGTCGACGTGACGCCGGACCGCTCCCCCATCATCGGCAAGACGCCGGTTGAGGGGCTCTATGTGAATTGCGGCTGGGGCACCGGCGGGTTCAAGGCGACGCCGGGCTCGGCCAATGTCTTCGCCCACACCATCGCCCGCGACGAACCCCATCCCATCAACGCCCCGTTCACCCTCGATCGCTTCCGCACCGGCCGCCTCATCGATGAAGCGGCGGCGGCGGCGGTCGCGCACTGAAGGCCCGCGTCATGCTCCTCATCCCCTGCCCCTATTGCGGCGCGCGGCCGGAAATCGAATTCCACTGCGGCGGCGAAGCCCATATCGCCCGGCCGGAAAATCCCGCCGCCCTCAGCGATGCCGAATGGGCGGACTATCTCTTCATCCGCAAAAGCCCGAAGGGCGTACATGCGGAACGCTGGCTGCATTCCCATGGCTGCGGCCGCTGGTTCAACGCGGTGCGCAACACCGTGAGCGACAGCATCCTCGCCACCTACAAGATGGGCGCGCCGAGGCCCGATATCGCGGCGGACACGCCGGCGCAGGGAGGCAAGTGATGGTCCAGTCTCATCGCCTTCCCAAGGGCGGCCGGGTGGATCGCACCCGCCCCCTCAGCTTCACCTTCAACGGCCGCACGGTGGAAGGCTATGCCGGCGACACGGTGGCCTCGGCGCTGCTCGCCAACGGCATCACCTTGGTGGGCCGCTCGTTCAAATATCACCGCCCGCGCGGCATTCTCACCCATGGCGCGGACGAGCCCAACGCCTTGCTCAGCGTCGATCGCGGCACCGGGCGCGTGGACCCGAACAACCGCGCCACCGTGGTTGAGGCGACGCCCGGCCTGAAGCTCGCCTCGCAGAACCATTGGCCCTCGCTGGAGCACGATATCGGCGCGGTGAACGACCTTGTCTCGCCGGTGCTGGTGGCGGGCTTCTACTACAAGACCTTCATGTGGCCGCGTTCGTTCTGGGACAAGGTCTATGAGCCGCGGATCCGCGCCGCCGCCGGCCTCGGCGTCGCGCCCGATCTGCCGGACGCGGACCGCTATGTCCACCGCAACGCCCATTGCGACGTGCTGGTGGTGGGCGCGGGACCCGCAGGCCTTGCCGCTGCACTTGCCGCGAGCGAAGGCGATGCGCGGGTGATCCTCGCCGACGAACAGGCGGAAATGGGCGGCAGCCTGCTGCACGAGACGACCGCCACCATCGACGGGATTTCCGCCGCCGAATGGGGCGCCCAGGCGCTCGCTGCGCTTGCGAGCCGGCCCAACGTCACGCTGCTGCCGCGCACCACCACGTTCGGCTATTACAACCACAATCACGTGGTGCTCACCGAGCGCGTGACCGACCATCTGGCGCAGCCCGACGCCAAGCTGCCGCGCGAGCGGCTCTGGCAGGTGCGCGCCAAGCAGGTGGTGATCGCCACCGGCGCCCATGAACGCCCCCTCACCTTCGCCGACAATGACCGCCCCGGCATCATGCTGGCGGAGAGCGTGCGGGTGTTCCTCAACCGCTATGGCGTCGCGCCGGGCCGGCGGATCGTATTCGCCACCAATGGGGCCAGCGCCTATCGCGCGGCGGCGGATGCCAAGGCGGCGGGGCTCGACGTGACACTGGTGGACACAAGGCCCGAAGCGGCGATCGGCCCCGAGCGCGCGCTCGTCGCCGGCATTCCCCTGCTCGCCGGCCACACCGTCGTGGGCTCCACCGGCGGCAAGGCGCTGACCGGGCTCATTGTCGCGCCGGTGGATTCGGCGGGCAAGGTGGGCGCGCGGCGCACCCTTCCCTGCGAATGCGCGGGGGTCTCCGGCGGCTGGACGCCGAGCATGCATTTGTTCTCCCAATCGCGCGGGAAGCTCGCCTTCCGCGACGAGATCGATGCCTTCGTTCCCGGCACCTCGGTGCAGGCGGAACGCTCGGCCGGCGCCTGCAAAGGCACCTATGATCTGGCCGAAATCCTCGCCGAGGGCTGGGCGGCGGGGCGCGCCGCATCGGGCGCAACCGGCACCCGCACCTTCGCCGCGACGCCCGCCACCGCCACCGGCTTCAAGCCGGCCCGCGTGCTGCCGACAGACGCGGACCCCAAGAAGGTGCGTGCGTTCCTGGACTTCCAGAACGACGTCACCGCCAAGGACATCGGCCTTGCGGTGCGCGAGGGGTTCCAGAGCGTCGAGCATGTGAAGCGCTACACCACCAACGGCATGGCGACCGACCAGGGCAAGACCTCCAACATGGCGGCGCTGGGCATTCTCTCCGAATTGCTGGGCAAGCCGATCCCGCAGGTGGGCACCACCACCTTCCGCCCGCCTTACACGCCGGTCACCTTCGGCGCCATCATCGGCTCGGCGCGCGGCGAATTGTTCGACCCCATCCGCAAGGCGCCGCTGCATGA
>NCEH01000235.1 GCA_002304505.1 Rhizobiales bacterium 32-66-11
GTCATCCACGTAATTGTCGATATAGTGGAAATAGTCGCGCACTTCCTCATAGGGTACGAGCTTGCCCTCCCCCGCCGCGCCGACGGTGAGGATATCGTCCAGCGAGGCGCGCCATTCGGCGCTGCGGCCGAGCGCGACATGCATGCGCAGGAAGGCATGGGCGAAGGCGGGCGACAGGTTCGCCACCGCCTTGAGATCCTGAAGCCCGATTTCCAGATCGCCGAAGACCGGGTCGGCGGTCGCCTCCCGCAGGTCGGCCACAAGGCGGTCGAGATCTTCCGCACCGAAGGTGGTGATGTCCACGCCGAAGGTGCGGGACACCGCGATGAGCACGGAGGCGCTGAGGGGGCGCTGGTTGCTCTCGATCTGGTTGACATAAGACGGCGAGACACCGAGCCGGTGCGCCAGTTCCACCTGCTTGAGCCCAAGTTTCTCGCGCAGGCGCCTCACCGCGTGACCGGCAAACACCTTCTGCCGCGCGTTCGCTGCCATGCCTGCCTCCTGCCGGTGTGCGCCCCTCTGCCGCTCCGGCAGGAAATGCGAATTCTTCACAAATTACAATATGGACTTTTTACATATTCAATTTCCGCACTGCATTTGCTAGCGGCAGTTAGGCGCTGCCGTATTTCGCCGGAAATCCTTGAGATGGGGCCTTTTCCTTCGTCGCGGCAGGGTTAGAGTGATGGCAATGCAATTGCGGCGGGTGCCCGGGGGAACGCGATGAAGGAAATTCTCGAAGAACTCGAAAGCCGGCGCTCCATCGCGGCGCTCGGCGGTGGCGTGAAGCGCATCGACGCGCAGCATGCGCGCGGCAAGCTCACCGCCCGCGAGCGCATCGAGCTTCTGCTGGATCGCGGCTCGTTCGAGGAATTCGACACCTTCGTCCAGCATCGCTGCGTCGATTTCGGCATGGAGAACCAGAAGATCCCCGGTGATGGCGTGGTCACCGGCTGGGGCACGGTGAACGGCCGGCAGGTGTTCGTCTTCGCCAAGGACTTCACCGTGTTCGGCGGCTCCCTCTCCGAAGAGCATGCCCGCAAGATCACCAAGATCCAGGACATGGCGCTGAAGACCCGCGC
>NCEH01000236.1 GCA_002304505.1 Rhizobiales bacterium 32-66-11
CGACAGTCTCGAAATCGTCTCCGATGCCCGCGCGGATTATATCGCGCAGGCATTGGGGCTCGATTTCGGCGAGGTCCGCGCAGACTTTGCCCAGCGCGACGGGCTGATCTCCGCCCATATCGCCTATTCCGATGTGGAGCTCTGGTTCGAGCACGACCTCTTCGACCAGCTCCAGCTGATCCAGCTTCTCTCTTTCTTCGCCCGCGAGCCGGAACGGGTGGGGCTGCGGCTGATGCAGGCCGACACGTATCTCGGTGCTCTCGCCCCGGAACGCATGCCCGATCTCGCCCCCGCCGCGACGCCGGTCACCAGCCTGCAACTGGAGACAGGGCGCACGGCATGGGCCGCCTTCACCGCCGCAACGCCGGAAGGCATCGCGGCGCTTGCGGCGGGGCATATGGCGCACCTGCCATGGCTCGCGCCCGCCCTGCGCCGGCTGCTGGCGGAGTTGCCGGCGCTCGGCAGCGGACTTTCGCTGACACAGGAGCGCACGCTGCGTGCGCTCAAGGACGGGCCGGTCAGTGCCGGGCACCTGTTCGGTGTGGTGACCGGGCAGGAAGAGGCGCAGTTTCTGGGCGATCTCGGCTTCTTTCTCAGGCTCGATGAAATGGCGTTCGGCGCCGAGCCCCTGATTGCCGGCCTTCCGCATACTGTCCGTGCCGTGCCGACCTTCACGCCGTCTGATCCGCCCGGCCCTGAGCAGGCCGGTTACCGAGCCTATGCATCGAGCCTCGTTCGGCTCACGCCGGCCGGGAATGCCGTGCTGCGCGGCGAGCTTGACCATGCGGGGGTGAACGCCATCGACCGCTGGCTTGGCGGCACCCGCATCGCGGGTGCCAATCCGTGGCGTTATGACCGGGTCACCGACCAGGTGATTGCGCCGGCGATGGCGCTGTCATAGGTCCAGCCGCACATCTGATGCGTCCGCACGGACCCGAAGCGGTGCCGTGGCGTTGATCCGGCGCGATGCGGATGGAGGCAACGAGATGCGGTGGGATGATTTCCGATCAAGCGGCAATGTGGAGGACCGGCGCGGGATGCGCATGCCCGGCGGACGCGGGGGCATAGGCATCGG
>NCEH01000042.1 GCA_002304505.1 Rhizobiales bacterium 32-66-11
TCCTTCATCAAGCGGCTCGGGAAGAATGCGCGCTTCCTCACCCCCGACCGCGGTCGCATGGTGATGAGCGAGGCGTTCCTCAAAGCCTATGGATCGCTGCTGGTGAAGACCTGCCATCGGCGCGGGGCGTTCGCCATGGGCGGCATGGCGGCGCAGATTCCGGTGAAGGGCGATGCGGCCGCCAATGCCGCCGCCTTCGCCAAGGTGCAGGCGGACAAGGAGCGCGAGGCGGGCGAGGGCTGCGACGGCACCTGGGTCGCCCATCCCGATCTGGTGAAGGTGGCGCAGGAGGTGTTTGACCGCCTGATGCCCACGCCCAACCAGCTCCAGCGCATGCGGCAGGACGTGAATGTGAGCCGCGACGACCTGCTGGTGATGCACCAGGGCGCGCGCACGGAAGCCGGGCTGCGGGAGAATATCCGCGTCGGCGTGCAATATATCGAAGCCTGGCTGCGCGGGCGCGGGGCGGTGCCGCTCTATAACCTCATGGAGGATGCGGCCACGGCCGAGATCAGCCGCGCGCAGATCTGGCAATGGATCCATCTCGGCGCGACCCTGGAGGATGGCCGCACGGTGACGGGCGACCTGTTCTCCGCGCTGCTGGACGATGAAATGGCCAAGCTGCGCGAAACCCTCGGTCCCGACGTCTATGACAAGGGCCGTTTCCCCGAGGCGATCAAGCTGTTCGCCGACATGACGCTGGCGCCGCAGTTCGAGGAATTCCTGACGCTTCCGGCCTATAAGCTGATCGCCTGAGGCCAAAGCCGCGCTTCTGCCGTCGGCCGGGTTCCCGCTTTCGCGGCGCCCGGCCGATGGACCTTACGTAACGTTACAAAAAATTCATGGGCCCACGCCCTTCTTCCGCCGCGTGCGCCGCCTCATATGCAGGACGGTCAACAACCGGAGGCGGAGATGACTCCCGAGGAACGTGCGCTTATTGACGGCCTGTTCGATCGCATGCGTGGCCTGGAGGGCCAGCCGCGCGATCGCGAGGCCGAAGCGCTGATCGCCCAGCGTCTGGCCGAATTGCCCCATGCGACTTATGCCCTGGCGCAAACCGTGCTCGTACAGGAGCATGCGCTGACGCAGGCGTCTGCCCGCATTCAGGAACTGGAGCAGCAGGCCCGCGAGGCCGCCGCGCCCCCGCAGCAGGAAAGCACCAGCTTCCTCGGCGGCCTGTTCGGTGGTGGCCGCACCTCGGTGCCGAGCACCGGGGCGCGTCCCGCAGGCGCGCCCGGTTCCGCCCCCATGGGGTTGCCACCCCAGGTGAACACGGCCGGCCAGGCGCCCGGCGCGTGGGGCCAGCAGAATTATGCCCAGCAGGGCTATGGCCAGCAGGGCGGCTATCCCCAGCAGGGTGGTCCTCAGCAGGGCGGTCCCTGGGGCGGCCAGCAGCGCGGCTTCGGCGGCGGTGGTGGTGGGTTCGGCGGTGGCGGCTTCCTCCAGGGGGCGCTTGCGACTGCGGCGGGCGTCGCCGGTGGCGCGCTCCTGTTCGACGGCATCAAGGGCCTGATGTCGGGCGGCACCGGTCCCGTCGCCGAGCAGGCGGCGGCGCTCGAAACGCCGAAGGAAACCCCGGCGGCCGACACCGGCGACCTCGGCACGGAAGCGCAGACCGCGCTTGGCGGCGATGCCGGTGCCTCCTCGGACGGCGGCTGGAACACCGCCGACGCGCAGGATGCCGGCTATGATAATGGCGACGACGGCGGTTGGAGCGACGGCGGCTCGGACGATTCCTGGGCCTGACGGTCGGAGCTTTCTCCCGCATGAATAGAATGCCCCGCGGCGCTGCCGCGGGGTTTTTCATTTTGGGCGGGCGTCAGTCGCCGAGGCAGGCGTCCACGGCGATGCGATAGGTGCGCGCCGCGCCGAGCATGTGGGCGTCGTATGGCCCGCCGAACAGGCCCGACACCGCCGGATGGCGCACGTTCAGCCCGCCGGTGAGGCTGCCCAGTGCGGGCAGGACCATGCGCATCCCGTCGGTGGCGAAGCAGCGCCGGCGGATCGAGCGTCCGCGCTGCACCAGCCGCGCCACCGGGTGCAGATGCCCCGCCACTTCCCCCGCCGCCGCGCCGGGCAACGGCTCGTGGCGGAAGGTCAGGGAGCCGATGCGGATCTCGCGCGCCCATTCCCCTTCCAGCAGGGCATTGGGCTCGGGATCATGATTGCCGGCGATCCAGATGAAGCTGCGCCCGCGTTGGAGGGCCGCGAGGCGATCCCGCGTCTGCGGTGCGATGCGCTCCTGCGCCCAGCGGTCGTGCAGCGTATCGCCGAGCGCGATGACAAGGGCGGGCGCCCAGCGGGCGATCAGGTCTTCAAGCCGGGCGAGGGTGTCCGCGCTGTCATAGGGCGGCAGCATCTGGCCGCGCCGGGCGAAGGCGGAGGCCTTTTCCAGATGCAGGTCGGCCACCGCCAGCACCCCGCGTTCCGGCCATGCCAGCGCGCCGCACGGGTCCAGCACCAGTTCCGCGCCGGCGAGGCCGACGAACGAAGGGGGAACAGAATCGGTGCGCGCGAGCATGCAGCGATATTGCCGATCCCGCGCGCCGGGGCAAGCGGGGCGCACGCTCTCCCGTTCCCCCTCCCGTTCGCCCTCTCCCCGCCGGGGAGAGGGTCGGGGTGAGGGGGCAAGACCGTCTTCGCCCCTCGCGCCCCTCACCCGCCCGCTGCGCGGTCGACCTCTCCCCGTGGGGGAGAGGTGAGGCAAACCCGCCGTTCTAGCTCTCCCCGTGGGTGAGAGGTGAGGCACCGGGTGAATGAGAAAGAAATATTCAAATAGGACGAAGGCTTGTCGTCCGCCCAGCCGCTCCCTCTCCCCGCCGGGGAGAGGGTTGGGGTGAGGGGGCGAGAGCGGTCTTCGCCGCCCCTCGCGCCCCCTCACCCGTCCGCTGCGCGGTCGACCTCTCCCCGTGGGGGAGAGGTGAGGCCCCCCCGTTCCAGCTCTCCCCGTGGGGGAGAGGTGAGGCAAACCCGCCGCTCCCCCTCTCCCCCACGGGGAGAGGGGCGGGGTGAGGGGCCGATGCGCTGCGCCGCCCCGCGAATCCGGCCTTTCGCAGGGACATCGCACCGCACTCTCGGCTTAGGAAAATAGACCAAGCCGCGCCTCAGCCCATGGCCTCGCGCACCAGATCTTCCTCCGCCTCCGCCAGCAGCGCCTCGGAGGCGTCTCCGCCCACGCTCTCGCGGCCGATCTCCAGCAGCACCGGCACCGAGAGCGGCGAGACGTGCGCCAGGGGCTGGTGCGCGATGCGGCCCTTGATGCGGGCCAGCATGTCGCCGAGCCGGCGCACGTCCAACAGGCCGGTGGCGGCATCGGCGCGCGCGGCGCGCAGCAGGATGTGATCGCTCTGGTGGCGGCGCAGCACGTCATAGATCAGGTCGGTGGAGAAGGTCACCTGCCGGCCGGTCTTCTCCTTGCCGGGAAAGCGCCGCTCGATCAGCCCGGCGATGACGGCGCAATAGCGGAACGTGCGCTTCATCAGGGCGCTCTCCGCAAGCCAGGCCTCCAGATCGTCGCCCAGCATGTCCTGGTCGAACAGATCGTCGAGCGAGAGCCGGCCGTGTTTCACCGCAAGGCTCATGTCGGAGACCGCATAGACCGCGAGCGCATAGTCGTTGGCGACGAAGCCGAGCGGATTGAGCCCGGCGCGCTCCAGGCGGCGGGTCAGCAGCATGCCGAGCGTCTGGTGGGCCAGCCGGCCCTCGAACGGATAGGCGACGAGATAATGCCGCCCACGATTTTCGAACGTCTCCACCAGCAGATCGAACCGACCGGGCAGGCGGGAGCGCTGGCGTTGCAGGTTCAGCCAGTCGCGCACCTGGGAAGGCAGCGTCTTCCAGCGCTCGGGCGCGGCGAGCAGGGCCCGCACCCCGGCCGCAAGGAAGGTGGAGAGCGGAAACTTGCCCCCCGCATAGGCCGGCACGCGCGGCGAAGTGGCGGTGGAGCGCGAGACATAGACCTCGTCCTCCACCATGGCCTCGTAGCGCAGGATCTCGCCGGCGAACACGAAGGTGTCGCCCGGCACCATGGTCTCGACGAAATATTCCTCCACCTCGCCCAGCATCCGCCCGCCGAACCGCACCCGCCCGGCCAGTCCGGTCTTGGAGGCGCCGCGCGCCGAGACCAGGCGCACTTTCAGCATGGTGGCTTCCACGATGGTGCCGACATTCATGCGATAGGTCTGCGCGATCATGGGGTTGGAGACCCGCCAGAGGCCCTCCTTGGTCTTGCGGATCTTGGCGAAGCGCTCATAGGCGCGCAGCGCGTAGCCGCCGGTGGCGACGAAATCCACGGTCGCGTCGAAATCCTCCCGGGAGAGCGCGCGATAGGGCGCGGCGGAGCGCACCTCGTCATAAAGCGCATCGGCGGAAAACGGCGCGGCGCAGGCCATGCCGAGAATATGCTGGGCCAGCACGTCGAGCGCGCCGGTGCGCTCGGGCGGAGTATCCTGCCCGCCGGCCTTTACGGCTTCCAGCGCCGCGCGGCATTCCAGCACCTCGAACCGGTTGGCCGGCACCAGCACCGCCTTGGAGGGTTCGTCGAGCCGGTGGTTCGCGCGGCCGATGCGCTGCATGAGCCGCGAGGAGCCCTTCGGCGCGCCGATATTGACCACCTGGTCCACATCGCCCCAGTCGATGCCGAGATCAAGCGAGGAGGTGCAGACCACGCCCTTCAATTTGCCCGCCGCCATGGCCGCTTCCACCCGCCGGCGCTGTTCCACGTCGAGCGAGCCGTGGTGGAGCGCGATCGGCAGGTTGAGGTCGTTCATGCGCCAGAGTTCCTGGAACAGGAATTCCGCCTGCCAGCGCGTGTTGACGAACACCAAAGTGGTCTTGTGGGCGGCGATGAGGGCATAGACCTCGGGCAGGGCATGGAGCGCGGTGTGGCTGGCCCAGGGCATCACCGCCAGGCTCTCCAGCATGGAGAGATCGGGCGCGGCGCCGCCCTTGGCGATCACGAGATCGGCGAGGGGGGATTCCCCTTCCCCCGTCGATGTGGACGGGTGCTCTCCGCTTGTGTCTGACAATGGAGGTTCTGGCGGCACCAGACCCCCCACCCCAGCCCACCCCCTCACGGGGGGAGGGGGAGCGGCATGCGGGGCGAGGGGCCACTGGCCCACGAGGTAGCGGCGCAGATCGTCCGGCTCGGCCACGGTTGCGGAGAGACCCACGCTCTGCAATCCCGGCGCGATCGCCCGCAGCCGCGCCAAGGCGAGCGCCAGCAGGTCGCCGCGCTTGGAGGTGACCAGGGCGTGCAATTCGTCCAGCACCACCCGCTTCAGGCCGGAGAAGAGATGGTCCGCATCCTTGGAGGCCAGCAGCAGAGCGATCTGCTCCGGCGTGGTCAGCAGGATGTCCGGCGGGTCGCGGCGCTGGCGCTGGCGGCGCGAGGCGGGCGTGTCGCCGGTGCGGGTCTCCACACGGATCGGCAGGCCCATTTCGGCGATGGGCGCTTCGAGATTGCGGGCGATATCCACCGCCAGCGCCTTCAGCGGCGAGATATAAAGCGTGTGCAGCGGCGATTGGCGCGGCGGCGGGACACGCCCGACCAAGGGCAGGCTGGCGAGGGGAAGGCTGGCGCGGGGGAGACCCGCCATGCCCTCGGCCGCCTTTCCTGGGGTCGAGTCCGCTTCGCGGGAAGCCAAGGGCTTTTTCGCCGCCTTGGCGCGCGCCCGCGCATCCGCGCTGCGCGCCTCGCTCAGCTCCACCAGCGTGGGCAAAAAGCCCGCCAGGGTCTTGCCGGCGCCGGTGGGCGCAATCAGCAAGGTGGACCGGCCCGCCCGTGCCGAGGCGAGCAGATCCAGCTGATGCGCGCGCGGCGTCCAGCCCCGGGTCGCGAACCAGTCTTGAAACAGCTTCGGCAGCGCAGGGGCGCGCCTGTGGGCAAGGGTCGACACGCAGGGAAGATAAGGCGCGTTCCCCCTATGTGCCATGGCCGGGACGGCATTCGCGGGAAAAGAACCGTGGCCTTTTGTTCGCCGCGGAGAACGACCGCCGGCGGCAATCCCCAGCGGCGGTGCCGGCGATTAATCGCGCGTCAACCAAGCTGTCGCATGGTGGCGGCAAAGTTCCCGCCCCTCGGAGTTCCGCCTCATGATGTCGCGCGCCGACCGCACCGTGCTCAGCGAATGGTGGTGGACGGTGGACCGCCTGCTGCTCGGCACGCTGTTCACCCTCATCATTATCGGCATCGTGCTGTGCCTCGCCGCCAGCCCGCCGGTCGCCGCGCGCCTGGGCATCGCCGATCCGTTCCATTTCGTGAACCGGCAGGTCCTGTTCCTGATTCCGGCGATCGCCGTGATGCTCTTCACCTCCTTCCTGTCCCCGCGTACGATCCGGCGGGTGTGCATCGTGGTGTTCCTGGTCTGCCTCGTGCTGCTGTTCGCGACATTGGTGATCGGCCCGGAGGTGAAGGGCGCCCGGCGCTGGCTGAACATCGGGCCGATCACGGTCCAGCCGTCCGAATTCCTCAAGCCGGCGTTCGTGGTGCTGGCCGCCTGGCTGTTCTCGGAAAACAGCAAGCGGCCGGAAATGCCGGCCCAGCTGCTTGCGGTCGGGCTTCTGTGCAGCGTGATGCTGCCCTTGGTGCTGCAACCCGATTTCGGCCAGACCATGCTGGTGGTGATGGTTTGGGGCGCGCTGTTCTTCCTGGCCGGCCTGCGCTGGATCTGGATGGTGGGGCTGATCGGCTTCGGCGTCGGCGGGGCCGTGCTCGCCTATCATGTCGTGCCCCATGTGCAGAAGCGCATCGACCGCTTCCTTGATCCCGCCTCCGGCGACACGTATCAGATCGACACCGCGCTGGAGAGCTTCCGCCATGGCGGCTGGTTCGGCCAGGGACCGGGCGAGGGCACGGTGAAGCGCATCCTGCCGGACGGGCACACGGATTTCGTTTTCGCGGTGGCGGCGGAGGAGTTCGGCATCATCCTGTGCCTGATCCTGCTGTCCCTGTTCGCCTTCGTGATCCTGCGCAGCCTCACGCGCGCGCTCGACGAGCAGGACCCGTTCGCCCGCTTCGCCGCCACCGGGCTGGCGCTGCTGTTCGGCCTCCAGGCCTCCATCAACATGGCGGTGAACGTGCACCTGATGCCCGCCAAGGGCATGACGCTGCCCTTCATCTCCTATGGCGGGTCCTCGCTGATCTCGCTCGCCTTCGGCATGGGGATGCTGCTCGCCCTCTCCCGACGACGGCCGGGGGCGGCGGCGCTGGCGGCGCTCAGCGAACCGGCCGGGGAACCGCAGGGACGTCAGGCTGCGGCATGAACAAGCCATTGATTCTGCTGGCTGCCGGGGGAACCGGCGGCCATTTGTTTCCCGCCGAGGCGCTCGCCCATGTGCTGCGGCGGCGGGGGTATGATGTCGATCTCGTCACCGACAGCCGGGCCGCGCGCTATGCCGGCCATTTTCCGGCGCGGGAGGTGCACGTCCTGCCGGCCGATACGGTGCGCAGCCGCTCTCCCTTAGCTTTGGCGAAAACCCTCTTCACCCTGCTGCGCGGCCTGCTCAGCGGGCTCGTGCTGATGCGGCGGCTGAAGCCGGCGGTGGTGGTGGGCTTCGGCGGCTATCCGACCTTGCCGCCCGTGCTCTCGGCGACCTTTTCCGGCGTTCCCAGTCTCATTCACGAGGCAAACGGCGTCCTCGGGCGGGCGAACCGGCTTCTGGCGGCGCGGGTGAGCGCGATCGCCACCGGCTTTCCCGATATCCTGGTCCATGAGCCGGAGCTTGCGCCCAGGGCGGTGTTTACCGGCAATCCCCTGCGCCCCTCGGTGCAGGAGGCGGCGGGAACAAGGTTCGATCCGCCCGAGGTGAGCAGTCCGCTGCGTCTGCTGGTGTTCGGCGGCAGCCAGGGCGCGCGGGTGATGGCGGACGTGGTGCCGCAGGCGGTGGCGCGCCTCAATGGCGATCTGCGCGCGCGGCTGTCGATCGTGCAGCAGGCCCGCGAGGAGGATCTCGAGCGGGTGCGCAAGACCTATCTGGATGTGCGCGTCGAGGCGGAGGTTGCGCCCTTCTTCGACGATCTGCCGGAACGCATGGCCCGCGCCCATCTGGTGATCGCCCGGTCCGGGGCCTCCACGGTGGCGGAACTTGCGGCCATCGGGCGTCCCGCCATACTCGTGCCGCTGCCGAACGCGCTGGACCAGGACCAGGCGGCCAATGCAAAATCCCTGGAGCAGATCGGCGCCGCCCAGGTGATGGCGCAGACGAGCTTCACGCCCGAACGGCTCGCCACGGCACTTTCCACCTTCGGCGCCGATCCGCGCGCATTGACGAACATGGCGCAAGCGGCCAGAAGCGCCGGCAGGCTCGACGCCGCCGAACATCTGGCCGACGTGGTCGTGCATCTGGCAGGGGGGGCGCCCATCGCCACCTATCGAGGACTCCAAGAATGAAGCTTCCGCAGGCGCTCGGCTCCATCCATTTCATCGGCATCGGCGGCATCGGCATGAGCGGCATCGCCGAGGTGCTGCACAATCTGGGCTATCAGGTGCAGGGCTCGGATGTGGCCGAGAACGCCAATGTGAAGCGCCTGCGCGACCAGGGCATCACGGTGGAGGTCGGCCACCGGGCCGAAAATGTGGACCATGCCGACGTCGTGGTGGTGTCCTCCGCCATCCGGCGCGACAATCCGGAATTGCAGGCTGCGCGCGCCAAGCGCCTGCCGGTGGTGCGGCGCGCGGAAATGCTCGCGGAACTGATGCGGCTGAAGAGCTGCGTCGCCATCGCCGGCACCCACGGCAAGACCACCACCACCTCGCTGGTCGCGACCCTGCTGGATGCGGGCGCCATGGACCCGACCGTGATCAACGGCGGCATCATCAATGCCTATGGCACCAACGCCCGCCTCGGCGCCGGCGAATGGATGGTGGTGGAAGCCGACGAGAGCGACGGCACCTTCCTGAAGCTGCCGGCGGAAGTAGCCATCGTCACCAATATCGACCCCGAGCACCTCGACCATTTCAAGACCTTCGACAAGGTGCAGGAAGCGTTCAAGGCGTTCGTGGAGAATGTGCCGTTCTACGGCTTCGCGGTCATGTGCATCGACCATCCGGTGGTGCAGGCCCTGGTCGGCCGCATCGAGGACCGGCGCATCATCACCTATGGCGAGAACCCGCAGGCCGACGTGCGGCTGGTGAATGTGGATCTGAAAGGCGGCGTGACCAAGTTCGACGTCCTGTTCCGCGACCGCAGCGGCGAGACCTTGAGCCATATCGAGGGCTTCCGCCTGCCCATGCCGGGCCGGCACAATGCGCTGAACGCCACCGCCGCGATCGCCGTGGCGCGCGAACTGGGCGTGCCGGACGCGCGCATCCTGGAGGCGATTTCCCAATTCGGCGGCGTGAAACGGCGCTTCACCCGCACCGGGGAATGGAACGGCGTCGCCATATTCGACGATTACGGCCACCACCCCGTGGAAATCGCCGCCGTGCTGCGCGCCGCCCGGGCCGCCAGCGAGGGGCAGGTGATCGCGGTGGTGCAGCCGCACCGTTATTCGCGCCTCGCCTCGCTGTTCGACGATTTCTCCACCTGTTTCAACGATGCCGACCACGTCATCGTCGCGCCGGTCTATGCGGCGGGAGAGAGCCCGATCGCCGGGGCGGACCGGGACCATCTGGTGCAGGGCCTGCGCGCCCATGGCCACCGCAGTGTCACCGCGCTCGAAGGACCCGAGGCCCTGGCGGGGATCGTCAGCGGCCTTGCCAAGCCCGGCGACTACGTGATCTGCCTTGGAGCCGGCACCATCACGCAATGGGCCTATGCGCTGCCCGGCGAGCTGGAAGCCCTCGCGCCAGGGGGTGCGTGAGCCGCAGGCGTTGCACTGCGCGGTAGGACCGGATAGGCAAGCGGCGTTCACGCCCCACCGCCCGTCCGGAGACGAAGATGAACCGCACGCTCTGGATCGCGGTCGGCAGCGTATTTCTCGGCATCGTGGTGCTGGCTCTGAAGAGCGCGGCCTATTGGGTGACCGGCTCCATCGCTTTGCTGTCCGATGCCCTGGAAAGCATCATCAACGTGGCGGCGGCGCTCGCCGCTTTGGTGGCGCTGAAGATCAGCGCCCGCCCCGCCGACGACAATCACCCGTTCGGCCATCACAAGGCGGAATATCTCTCCGCCGTGCTGGAAGGCGTGCTGATCGTGGTCGCGGCGGGCTCGATCCTGCGCGAGGCCTATTTCGGCTTTCTCGACCCGCGCTTCCCCGAACAGCCGCTGAACGGCATGCTGCTGAACGGCGGCGCCACCATTCTCAACGCCATCTGGTGCGTGGTGCTGCTGCGTTCCGGGCGCGCCCTGCGCTCGCCCGCGCTGGTGGCGGACGGCAAGCACCTGATGAGCGATGTCGTCACCTCGGTGGGGGTCCTGGCGGGCTTCGTGCTGGTGCCGATCACCGGCTGGCCGGTGCTGGACCCGCTGCTGGCGGGCATCGTGGCGCTGAACATCCTGTGGACCGGCTGGGGCTTGATGAAGGAATCGGTCGGCGGGCTCATGGACGCCGCCCCGCCGCCGGACGTGGTGGCCGCCATTCGCGAGCTGGTCTCCACCCATGCCGACGGCGCCCTGGAGGCGCACGACCTGCGCACCCGCCATGCGGGCCGCATCACCTTCGTGGAATTCCACCTCGTGGTGCCCGGCAGCATGACGGTGGCGGCCGCCCACGAGATTTGCGACCGCATCGAGCGCGCCTTCGCCAAGCACATGGACCACGCCATCGTCACCATTCATGTGGAGCCCGAGGACGAGGCGAAGCATCGCGGGGTGGTGGTGCTCTGAGCGGGCGGGGCGATCCGCCGGTTGGCTTTCGCGCCGCGCCGTTCTAAACGCTCCCCATGTCCGCGACCTCGCCCTTTCCCGACCTCGTGCCCGCGTTGACGGCGCGCCTGCCCGATCTGCGCGGCCGCCTTTCGGCCAATGCCGCCCTTGCCGACCTCACCTGGTTCCGCGTCGGCGGTCCGGCGCAGGTGCTGTTCGTGCCGGCGGACGAGGCGGATCTCGCCTATGCGCGCGCCCATCTGCCGGCGGAGGTTCCGGTGACCGTCATCGGGCTCGGCTCCAATTTGATCGTGCGCGACGGCGGCGTGCCGGGGGTGGTGATCCGGCTCGGCAAGGGATTCGGCGCGCTCAGCGTGGAGGGAACGCGGGTTCTCGCCGGCGCCGGCGTGCCCGACGTGAAGGTGGCGCGCGCGGCGGCCGATGCGGGATTGAAGGGCCTCGCCTTCCTGCGCGGCATTCCCGGCGCGGTGGGCGGCGTGCTGCGCATGAACGGCGGCGCCTATGGCGGCGAGACCAAGGATGCGCTGGTCTCCTGCCGGGCGGTGGACAGCACCGGCGCGATCCACGTCCTGTCCAATGCCGACATGGGCTTCACCTATCGCCACAGCGCGGCGCCGGAGGATTTCATCTTCACGCAGGCGGTGTTCGAAGGCACGCCGGGGGATGCCACCGAGATCGCCGCCGAGATGGATCGCATCACCTCCTCGCGCGAGGCGACCCAGCCCATCAAGAGCCGCACCGGCGGGTCCACCTTCAAGAATCCGCCCGGCGCCAAGGCCTGGCAATTGGTGGATGCGGCCGGCTGCCGGGGGCTGGCGGTGGGGCGGGCGCAGGTTTCCGATATGCACACGAATTTCCTGATCAATCTCGGCGGTGCCACCGCGGCCGAGATCGAGGCGCTCGGGGAAGAGGTGCGCCGGCGGGTGCTGGAGACCTCCGGCGTGACGCTGGAGTGGGAGATCAAGCGCATCGGCATTCCCGCGCCGCTTTAGCAAATTGCAAACGCTGTGCAGCTTTAGATGACAGGCCCGTCGCCGGGCAGGGCCGAGGGACAGGCAAGATGAGCAAACACGTCGCAGTGCTGATGGGCGGCTGGTCGGCCGAGCGGGACGTTTCCTTGCGGTCGGGCGAAGCCTGCGCCCAGGTGCTGGAGGCCGCCGGCTATCGGGTGACGCGGGTGGACGTGAAGCGCGACGTGGCCGAGGTGCTGGCCCGCCTCAAGCCCGATGTCGCCCTGAACGTGCTGCATGGCTGTCCCGGCGAGGACGGCACCATGCAGGGGATTTTGGAAATCCTGCGCATTCCCTATTCCCATTCCGGCGTGCTCGCCTCGGCGCTGGCCATGGACAAGGCGCAGGCGAAGATCGTGATGGCGGCGGCCGGGGTGCCGGTGCCGTTCGGCCGGGTGGTCAGCCGGGCGGAAGCCGCGCGCGGCCATGTGATGGCGCCGCCTTATGTGCTGAAGCCGGTGGCGGAGGGATCGAGCGTCGGCGTGTTCATCGTGCGCGAGGACCAAGCCCATCCCCCGCAGGAACTGACGCGGCCCGACTGGCCCCATGGCGAAAACCTGCTGGCGGAGCGCTTCATTCCGGGGCTGGAGCTGACCTGCGCGGTCATCCGCGACGAGGCCACGGGCGTGATCGAGATCGAGTCCACCCAGGCGTTTTACGATTACGAATCCAAATATGCGCCGGGCGGCTCGCGGCACATTCTTCCGGCCCGTATTTTACCCGAAATTTACCAACAGGCGCGGATATTTACACTCGCGGCACACAAGGCACTCGGGTGCCGGGGCGTCTCGCGTGCAGACTTCCGATATGACGAAAATGCCGGCGAAGGCGCCGGCCTGATCTGTCTGGAAGTCAACACGCAACCCGGCATGACTGAGACCTCGCTGGTGCCCGAACTGGCAGCCCACGCGGGCATATCGTTCGGCGAGCTTGTGACATGGATGGTGGAGGACGCGTCGCTGGATCGGTAAGGGAGCGCCCGCACGGGACGCGCCCGGGCACGAACCCGCCTGTTTCGTCCGCCGGCCGCAAGCCGGTGCGGCCCCAGCCGATGCGCGAGCCCCCGCCGCCCAGCCGCATCGCCTTGTTCCTGCGCCGCATGACGGTGCGCCTTGGCGCCTCGCGATTCGGCCGGCGCGGTGCCGCTTTGCTCAGCATCGCGGTCATCGGCGGCTTCACGGCCTATGGCGTGGTGCTCGGCGGCCATGTGGAGGAAGCCCACGAATTCGTCGTGGATATGGGCGATGCCGCGGCCAATATCGCCGGCTTCAAGATCGCCCAGGTCAATCTCTCCGGCCAGAATCACGTGACGCCGTCGGAAATCCTGGCGGCGGCCGGCATCAAGCCGACCACCTCCATCCTGTTCGTGAATGCGGACGAGACCCGCGCGCGGCTGGAATCCATGCCCTGGATCGCCAGCGCCAGCGTGCGCAAGCTCTATCCCGACCGCGTCGACATCCATGTGGTGGAGCGCGAGGCCTATGCGCTCTGGCAGATGAACGGCCAGATCAACGTGATTGCCAAGGACGGCACCCCGATCGCCCCATATTCCGACGATCCGCGCTATGTGAACCTGCCGATCGTGGTGGGCGAGGGGGCGCAGGAGCGCGTGGGCGAGATCGTCGATGCGCTCGCCCGCGTTCCCGCCGTGCGTGACAAGGTGCGCGCCGCCATATTGGTGGCCGAGCGCCGCTGGACGCTGAAGCTGCGCAACGGCATCGACGTGCGCCTGCCCGAAGGGGCGGTGGACGACGCGCTGCTCCAGCTCGCCGACCTCGACCGCGACAAGAAACTGCTCACCCGCGACATCACCATCGTCGACCTGCGCCTGCCCGACCGGGTGGTCGTGCGCCTGTCCGACGCTGCCGCCGATGCCCGCGCCCAGATGCTGAAGGCCCGCGCGAAGGCCAAGAAAGGAGGCGCCGCGTGAGACATCGGCTCGCACAAGGTTTTGCCCCGAAGATGCGTCCCATGCCGCCCAAGAAGAGCGGCATCATCGCGGTGCTCGATATCGGCACCAGCAAGATCGTCTGCGCCATCGCGCGCCTCAAGCCGCGCGGCGCCTCCGACGTGCTGCGCCGGCGCACCCATTCCATCGACGTGCTCGGCATCGGCCACACCCGCGCCCACGGCGTGAAGGGCGGCGTGATCATCGACATGGCGCGGGCCGAACTGGCGATTCGCCAGGCCGTGGACATGGCGGAGCGCGCCTCCGGCGTGCAGATCGCCTCGGTGATTCTCGGCGTCTCGGGCGCGCGTCTGTCCTCGCAGCATTACGAGGCGGCGGTACGCCTCACCGCGCCGGCGGTGGAGGAATTCGACATCCGCCGCGTGCTGGAGGCCGCCTCCACTTATGCGGTGGGCGATGGCCGGGCCGTGATGCACGCTTTGCCCGTGGGCTATTCGCTGGACGGCCGGCGCGGCATCGGCGAGCCGTGCGGCATGCTCGGCCGCGAGCTCGGCGTCGACATGCATGTGGTGACGGGCGACCTCACCTCGCTGAAGAACCTGGTGCTGTGCGTGGAGCGCTGCCATCTCGGCATCGAGGCCATGGTCGCGGCGCCTTATGCGGCGGCGCTCTCCTCGCTCACCGACGACGAAATGGAACTCGGCGTCACGCTGATCGACATGGGGGCGGGCACCACCACCTTCTCCATCGTGTCGGGCGGGCACTGCGTCTATGTGGACGGCATTGCGGTCGGCGGGCAGCACATCACCAATGACGTCGCCCGCGGCCTGCCCGCGCGCCTAGCCGACGCCGAGCGCCTGAAGGCTCTGCATGGCGCGGTGGTGGCTGTGTCTTCCGACGATCACGACATGCTCTCGATCCCCGCCTTGTCGGGCGACGAGCGCGACCATCCCCATTCGGTGCCGAAATCGCGGCTGGTGACGATCGTTAAGCCGCGCGCGGAAGAAATTGTTGAATTGTTGCGCGATCGCCTCAAGGCCTCCGGGCATGGCGGCGACGCGGGCCGCCGGCTGGTGCTGACCGGCGGCGCGGCGCAATTGCAGGGCCTGCCGGACCTCATGGCGCGGGTGATCGGCCCGCAGGTGAGAATCGGCCGCCCGCTTGGGGTTTCACGCCTTCCGGAGGCCGCGCGCGGCGCTGCTTTCGCGGTGGCGGCAGGGCTTCTGGTCTATCCCCAGGTGGCGGGGCTCGAGCATTTCGAGCCCCGTCGCCGACAGGCGGCCGGCGCGGAGGGCGGCACATATTTTGGCCGTGTCGGGCGCTGGTTGAGGGACGGCTTTTAGAGATGGTTAACGGTATTCCCCTTAACAAAGGGGAGAGCCACGGATTCGGACGGCGTGCCGGCGCCCAGGGCGCGATGGAGTGGGAACATGACGATCAACCTTCAGATGCCTGACATTCGGGAGTTGCGGCCGCGAATCACCGTGTTCGGCTGCGGTGGCGCCGGTGGCAACGCCGTCAACAACATGATCACCGCCGGCCTCACCGGCGTTGAGTTCGTGGTGGCCAATACGGACGCGCAGGCGCTGTCGCTTTCGAAGGCCGAGCGCCTGGTTCAGATGGGCGTCGCCGTCACCGAGGGCCTCGGGGCCGGCTCGCAGCCGGAAGTCGGCCGCGCCGCCGCCGAAGAAGTCCTGGACGAGATTCGCGACCATTTGTCCGGCTCGCACATGGTGTTCATCACCGCCGGCATGGGCGGCGGCACCGGCACGGGCGCGGCTCCCGTCGTGGCCCGCGCCGCCCGCGAACTCGGCATCCTCACCGTGGGCGTGGTGACCAAGCCCTTCCACTTCGAGGGCCAGCGCCGCATGCGCGTCGCCGAGCACGGCATCAACGAGCTGCAGAAGACGGTCGATACGCTGATCGTCATCCCGAATCAGAACCTGTTCCGGGTCGCCAACGAGAAGACCACGTTTGCCGACGCCTTCGCCATGGCCGACCAGGTGCTCTATTCGGGCGTTGCCTGCATCACCGACCTGATGGTGAAGGAAGGCCTGATCAATCTCGACTTCGCCGACGTGCGCGCCGTGATGCGCGACATGGGCAAGGCGATGATGGGCACCGGCGAAGCCTCCGGCGACAAGCGCGCCATCCAGGCCGCCGAAGCCGCGATCGCCAACCCGCTGCTGGACGAGACCTCCATGCGCGGCGCGGGCGGCCTGCTGATCTCCATCACCGGCGGCAACGACATGACGCTGTTCGAGGTGGACGAAGCCGCGACCCGCATCCGCGAGGAAGTGGATCCGGACGCGAACATCATCCTCGGCGCCACGTTCGACCAGTCGCTGGACGGCATCATCCGCGTGTCGGTGGTCGCCACCGGCATCGATCCCGCCGTGATCCCCGAGCAGATCCAGTATCGCGGCGAAGCCACGCCCGACCTCCAGGGCCGCAAGATGTCCAACGCCGGCCGGGTGGCCGTGGAGCAGGCCCGCGAGGCTCAGATCCGCAGCGCGGTCGCGGCGATCTCCGCCGAAGACCTGATGGCGCTCGACAACGCCGTCTCCTCCCATCCCGCGCCCCAGGCGCAGCAGCCTGCGCCGCAGCGTTCGGTGGCCATCGACGAGGTGACGATCCGCGCCGCCGCGCCGAAGCCCTCCTTCTATTCCGAGCCCGAGCCGGCGCCCGCGCCCGCCCCGGTGGAAGACGAGGAATTCGCGCCCTACATTCCGCCGCAGGCCCAGCGCCCCCGCGCGCCGCGCATGCCCCGCGTGGATGAACTGCCGATGCCCGCGCAGAACCAGATCCGCGCCCAGCGCGGCGAGCCCGCCGCCGAGCAGAAGCGCATGACCTTGCTCCAGCGCCTCGCCCACGTGGGCATGGGGCGCCGCGAGGACGAGCCGGAAGCGGCGCCCGCGCGCCGCGAACAGCCGAGCATGCGCGCTCCCGATCCGCGCGCGGCCCAGCAGAAGCCTGCCGCCCGCCCCGGCGAGCCGGTGTCGGAATTTGCCAAGCGTCCCCCGGCGCGGCCGGTGGCGGAGGTTCCCAGCCGCCATGCACCGCAGCACGGGCACGAGGAAGACCAGCTGGAGATTCCCGCCTTCCTGCGTCGCCAAGCGAACTGATTCGCCGGCCAAAGGCCCGGCGTCTGGTCACACGAAGTTACGCCCGGAGCACCCCTTCGGGCGTAAGTGTTTGATAACCAAGATTTTTTTTGTGACGCACTTGGTAACAGGCGGTAAGCAAGCGTGATTTGGCGCAGCGCAACGAGCCCGCTAGGTTGACCCTCGAAGCTTGCTTAACGCCGCTGGCGCGGAATGGATCCACACGGGGTCCATCACATTCCGATCCGGCGGCAGAATTAGGCAGGCGAGGTGAAACATTAGAGGCGGGAATGCGGCGGCCCTTGGGCCGTGACGGTTTCCGGGGTCCATATGGCTTCCGAGATGCAGACCACCCTCGCTGGCGAAATCGCTCTTTCGGGCGTTGGCGTTCACGGGGGCATCGAAGCCTCTCTCACCCTGAAGCCCGCACCCGCAGACACCGGCATCGTCTTCATCCGCACCTTCGCCGACCAGGCCCCCCGCAAGATGGCGGTCTCGCGCCAGTCGGTGCAGGCCACCGACCTCGCCACCGTTCTCGGCGATAAGAGTGGCGCCCTCGTTTCCACGGTCGAACATGTGCTCTCCGCCCTGTCCGGCCTCGGCGTGGACAATGCGCTGGTGGAAGTCACCGGCCCCGAGGTTCCGATCCTCGACGGCAGCGCCGGCCCGGTGGTCGCCGCCATCGACGAGGTCGGTATCGCCGTGCTGCCGGCGCGCCGCAAATATCTCAAGGTCTTGAAGCCCATCCGCGTCGAGAACGGCGCCTCTTACGGCGAGCTCCTGCCGTATGACGCCGGCTTCCGCCTGGAAGTGGAGATCGAGTTCGATCATTGCGGCATCGGCCGCCAGCGCTTCGCCGGCAACCTGACCCCCAATGTGTTCCGCCGCGAACTCGCGCATGCCCGCACCTTCGGCTTCCTGAAGGATGTGGAGCGCCTGCGCTCCGCCGGCTATGCCCGCGGCGCCTCGCTGGAAAACACCGTCTGCCTCGGCGATGCCGGCATCCTGAACCCCGAGGGCCTGCGCTTTACGGACGAGTTCGTGCGCCACAAGGCGCTGGATGCGGTGGGCGATCTGGCGCTCGCCGGCCTGCCCCTGATGGCCCGCTACCGGTCCTTCCGCGGCGGCCACAAGCTGAATTTCAACGTGGTGGATGCCCTGCTGGCGGATCGCACGGCCTTCGCCGTTGTGGATGCCCCGGTTCGCGGCCGGCGCGAAGGCGCGGAACTCGCGGTCGGCGCCCCCGTCCTCGCCTACGCCCCGGAGCGCTGAGGCGCTGGGCTTGAGCGTGCATGCGCGGCCTTGGAGCCGCGCCCCGCTTTTCCCTTCGTTTTGCCGGCCCCACGTTCGGGGCGCTATGCGGGCGAGGCGATCTTCGCCGGCGTCCTGCGACGTCACGCGCTACATCGCCGGCGTGCTGTACCATCGCGCCCCGGCTCCGCTGTGCGGTGTAAAACGCTCGCCGGCTTGACGTGCGCGCCCCCGCCCTTAAAAACCCTAGCGAACCGGGTCGCGGAAACGCATTTGACGTCGCTTCGCCCGTGCCCGCCACATTGCGGACTGAAAGCGCCTTTAGCCGCGTAGTCTGCGGCGTTCTGCACGGAAGCCGACGGCTTGGGATGGAACCTTCACGTGATGCGCCTTTTCACTGACGCCGCTGTCCTGCGCACCCGGGCGGCCAGCTTGCTCGCGATCCTCTGCCTTGCCACCGGCCTTGCCGGCTGCGCCAGCACCAAGGACGATGTGATTCCGCCCGACGAGCCGGCCGAGAAAATCTACAATGAGGGGCTCACCCTCATGCGCAAGGGCGACCTTGTGGCCGCCGCCAAGCGATTCGAGGATCTCGACCGCACCCATCCCTATTCGGAATGGGCGCGCAAGGCGCTGCTGATGGACACCTATGTCTATTACGAGGCGGGCAAGTACGACGAGGCCATCGCGGCGGGCAAGCGCTACATGGCGCTGCATCCGGGCTCCGATGATGCGGCCTACGCGAGCTATCTGGTCGCCTCCGCCTATTTCGACAACATCCCCGACATCACCCGCGACCAGAGGGCCACGCGCCAGGCGCTCGACGCGCTGGACGAGGTGATTCGCAAATATCCGAACACGGAATATGCCGCCTCCGCCAAGAAAAAGGTGGAAGTGGCGCGCGACCAGCTGGCCGGCAAGGAAATGATGATCGGCCGCTATTATCTGGAAAACCGCAATTACACGGGCGCCATCAACCGCTTCAAGGTGGTGGTCACGCAATACCAGACCACCCGGCAGGTGGAAGAAGCCCTGTTTCGCCTGACCGAAGCCTATATGGCGCTCGGCATCACCTCCGAGGCGCAGACCGCCGCCGCCGTGCTGGGCTATAATTTTCCCGATAGCCAGTGGTACAAGGACGCCTATAAGCTCGTGCAGTCGAGCGGCAACCTGCCGGTCGAAAACAAAGGGTCCTGGATCAGCCAGGCCTTCAAGAAGCTCGGTCTCGGCTAGAACCCATGCTCTCCTCTCTCTCGATCCGGGACATCGTTCTGATCGAGAAGCTCGATCTGGCGCTGGCGGACGGCCTCACCGTCCTCACCGGCGAGACGGGCGCGGGAAAGTCGATCCTGCTGGATGCGCTGTCCTTGGCGCTCGGCGGCCGGGGCGATGGCGGCCTGGTGCGCCATGGCGAGGCGAAGGGGCAGGTGACCGCGGTGTTCGATCTGCCGCTCGCCCATCCCGCCCGCGCCATCCTCGCCGCCGCCGACATTGCGGATGAGGGCGATGTGATCGTCCGCCGCATCCAGATGGCCGACGGGCGCACGCGCGCCACCATCAATGAGCAGCCGGTGAGCGTGCAGACCTTGCGCGCGCTCGGCGCCCGGCTGGTCGAACTCCACGGGCAGCATGATGATCGCGCGCTGGTGGACCCCACCACCCACCGCACGCTGCTGGATGCCTTCGGCGGCCTGTCCGCCAAGACCGAAACGGTCGCCCGCCTCTGGCGCGCCTGGCGTGCGGCCCTCTCGGACGCCGGTGCCGAGCGCGCCCGGCTGGAAGAGGCGCAGAAGGAAGCCGATTTCATCCGCCATGCGGTGGACGAACTCACCGCGCTTAGCCCAGAGACGGGGGAAGAAGCCATGCTCTCCGAGCGGCGCACCACCATGATGCGCTCGGAGAAGATCGCCGGCGACCTCTCCGAGGCGCTGGAAGCGGTGGGCGGCAGCGGCTCCCCCGTGCCCTCCCTCTCCGCCGCCGTGCGGCGGCTGGAGCGCCGCGCGGGCGAATCACAGGGCCTGGTCCGGCCGGCGGTGGAGGCCATCGACCTCGCCCTCGACGCGCTGGAGACCGCCCGATCGCATCTGGAAACCGCGCTCCGCGACGCCGCCTTTGATCCGCACGATCTCGAACGCGTGGAGGAGCGGTTGTTCGCCTTGCGCGCGGCGGCCCGCAAATATGGCGGCGCCATCGACGATCTGCCTAAGGTCGCGGCGCGATTCGCGGCGCAATTGGACGCCTTGAACCGCAGCGCCACCACGCTCGCGGCGCTGGAAGCCAAGGTGGCGGAGGCGGAGGACGCCTATCGTGTGGCGGCCGCTGCGCTTTCCGCCGATCGCAAGGCGGCCGGCGCCAAGCTGGATGCAGCCGTGGATGCCGAATTGCCGCCGCTCAAGCTGGAGCGCGCCCATTTCACCGCCCGCATCGACAGCGATCCCCGCTCCCCCGGCGCGGAAGGCTATGACCGGGTGGAATTCTGGGTGCGCACCAATCCCGGCACCCGGCCCGGCCCCATGATGAAGGTGGCGTCGGGCGGCGAGCTTGCACGCTTCCTGCTCGCGCTGAAGGTGGTGCTGGCGGATCGCGGCTCCGCGCCGACCCTGATCTTCGACGAGATCGACACCGGCGTGGGCGGCGCGGTGGCGGATGCCATCGGCCATCGCCTCTCGCGCCTGGCCGGGCAGGTGCAGGTGATCTGCGTGACCCATGCGCCCCAGGTGGCGGCGCGGGCGGGCCAGCATCTGTTGATTTCCAAGGCTTCTGCCGGCTCCGGCAAGGACGCGCCCGTCACCACGCGGGTTGCGCCGCTCGATGCGCCGAACCGCAAGGAGGAGATCGCCCGCATGCTGGCCGGCGCCAGCATCACGCCCGAAGCCCGCGCGGCGGCGGAAAAACTGCTTCAGGCGGCCGCCGTTTCCGCGTGAGGGCGGGAGCCGGCCGCGCGCTCAGTCCGCCGGCGGCTTGTTCTGGCGCAGGGTCTTCACCACGCCGCGCCGCTCCTTCGCCTCCAGCCGCCGTTCCTTCGAGCCGAGGGTGGGGCGCGTGGGCCGGCGGATCGGGGCGACATAGGTTGCCTCGCGAATCATCTCCACCAGGCGTTCCAGCGCGTCGGCGCGGTTGCGCTCCTGGGTGCGGTGGCGTTGCGCCTGGATGATGACGACGCCGTCCTGCGTCATGCGCTTGCCGGCGATGCGGATGAGGCGGTGCTTCACGCCGTCGGGCAGGTTCGGCGAGCCAAAGGCGTTGAAGCGCAATTGCACCGCGCTCGACACCTTGTTGACATTCTGCCCGCCGGGTCCCGATGCGCGCACGAAGGCGAGTTCGATCTCGTCCTCGGAAATGGCGATGCGGGGGGTGATCTCGATCATGGCAAGCCCGGACGCGCGGAATGCTGCACGGACCCGACAGCCGGCCGGCAGGCCCCAGCTATGGCAGAAAGCCGCGCCGCGCGACAGGCTTGCGCGCGCCCAAGCCGCCGGTGCCGCGCGGCGGACCGCGCCATGCGCCGAACGCGCGGTCCGGGCTCGCGGGTCGAGGTGGCGGCGCGCAGGATGGTCCCGCGCAGCGGGCTCAGATGGCGTGGCGGTTCGCGGTCGGGCCGAAATGCTCCACATAGCGGGCGCTGATGATGGAGCGCGGCAGCACCACGAGCACGTCGGTGGTGCCGAACTGGTGGTCCACCACCGCACCGTCGCCCACGAAGCCGCCGAGGCGCAGATAGCCCTTTACCAGGGGCGGCAGGGCATGCAGCGCCGCCTTCATGTTGATCTCAGCCTTGGGCATGCGATCCATGGAGACATAGCGCTTGTCGAGCGCGCGGGCGCGCCATTCCTCGGGCGCGAGCGCATTGTGATGCAGGAACGAGAGCTGGAGCGCGAGCGCCTCGGGGTCGGTGCCCTCCAGGCTCGCGCAGCCGATCATCACATCGATATTGTTGCGCAGGATATAGGCCCACACCCCGTGCCACAGCAGCTCCACCGTGCGCTTGTTGCGATACGGCTTGAGCACGCAGGAGCGGCCCAGCTCCAGGAATTTCAGGCCCGGATGCGCGGCGACGATGCGGTTCACGTCGAATTCGCTCTGGGTGTAGAAGCCGCCATGGCGGTCCGCCACCTCCTGCTTCAGCAGGCGATAGGTGCCCACCACCTTGGGCTTGCGGCGGCCGAGCACCATCTTGCCGGCCTCGTAATCCAGCACCAGCATGTGGTCGCAGATGGCGTCGAATGCATCCACGTCGCGCCGGGCGAGCCGGGCGGCGGCGTCGGGCACGGCGGACATTTCCTCGTAGAAGACTTTATAGCGCAGGCGCTGGGCGCGCCGCACATCGCGCGCGGTCCGGGCGAGCCGCACTTCCAGCGGCCCGAGGCGGCCGAGCACCACCGGTTCGCCGAACGGGACGGCCTCGCGGTGGCGAATCCCGGAATAGGCGCGGAAATCGGAGACCAGCTTCTGCGGGCCGTTCAGCGCCGGCTTGCCATCCGCGCGCGGGACCGGCGGTGCAAACAGGGGCGCGCCGAACTTGGCACCGGGAAATTTCGCGAAGCCTTCCTTGGCTACATCGATGCCGCGGCCCACCAGAGCCGGCCAGCTGAAGGGCTGCGGGTCGAGACTGGAACCGGACGGATCTTGGCGTTTCATGCAACGACCCCCTCCTCGGGCCGCCGCTGGACAACGGCGGTTCTATGGGATGCCGCGCGCCGTCCCAGACGAGCTCGAAACCGGGCGCGCGCATCGTGCGCGTTCATCCCGCGTGACCATCACATTCACCATAGTTTTCCGACGGCTATGTGACAATGGCAGATTGTGACACCCCGGTCCTGTCACATGACGGCGGTGGCGCATTGCGGGCGTCGGGGCCGCATGCTAGCGCGGGATGACGTAGGGCAATGGGATTCGGGGGCATCATGTCTAAGGTTCGGTTTCTGTCGCGCGCGGCCGGCTGCGCGCTGGCGCTCAGCATGGCGTTTTCGGGCTTGGCCCACGCCCAGGCGATGCCCACCCCCGCCGCCGTGACCGTCATCAATGTGCCCGGCGTCGGCGCGATGAATGTGCTGAGCTATGAGGCGCGGTTCGTCTCCGCCGATCCGGCCACCCGCCGCGTGGTGCTCGAGACGCCGAACGGCAAGCGCTGGGCGGTGATCGCCCCGCCGCTGCTGGGCGATGTCATGCTGCTCGCCAACAGCCGCAAGCTGCTGATCCGCGTGCTGCCCGGCCTCGTCACCGCACTCGGCAAGGCCCACCAAGGCACGCCCGGCGTCGCGGTCTCCGAGCTTGTGCTGAAGGACGGCCTGCCGGGCTGGCCGGAGGATTACGGCTTCCGGCAGGTCACCATCACCTCCATCCTGGTGAATATCGACAAGACCGCCGGCACCATCAGCTTCGAGGGGCTGGACGGCGTGGTGCGCACCATCAAGGCGGCCAATCCGCAGGTGCTGGCCGATCTGCAGAAGGTGGAACTGGGCGATCTGTGCCAGATCACCTATTATGAAGGCCTCGCCATCAACGCCATGTAGCATCGCCGCGCAGCCGGCGCATCTTGCGACGCGCATGGTTCGGTGGGGCTGCGAACAGAAGAGCGAAACGCAAGCGGCGGCGGCTCAGGCCGCCGCGCGCGATCGGTCGGCCAGGGCGCGATAGGCCAGGGCCTCGGCCAGGTGCCGGCGGCCAAGGCTTTCCGCCCCGTCGAGATCGGCGAGGGTGCGGGCGACCTTGAGCACCCGGTGATAGCCCCGCGCCGACAAATTCATGGCGCTGGTGGCATCGCGCAGCAAAGCGAGCCCGCCGGAATCGGGCGCGGCGACCACCTCCAGAAGCGGGCCCGACGCCTGGGCATTGGTGCGGATGTCGGGCCGGTCCAGCGCGGCGTAGCGTTCCACCTGGAGCGTGCGCGCGGCGGCGACCCGGGCCGCCACCTCCCGCGAGCCCTCGGCCGGGGCGGGCAGCACCAGATCGGCGGCGGTGACGGCCGGCACATCCAGATACAGGTCGATGCGGTCCAGGAACGGGCCGGACAGGCGCGCCTGGTAATCCTCCTTGCAGCGCGGCCCGCGCTTGCAGGTGAAGCCGGGCTCGCCCGCATGGCCGCAGCGGCAGGGATTCATGGCGGCGATCAATTGGAACCGCGCCGGATAGGTCACGCGGTGATTGGCGCGGGCGATCAGCACGTCGCCGGTTTCCAGCGGCTGGCGCAGGGAATCCAGCACCTGGGGCGAGAATTCCGGCAATTCGTCCAGGAACAGCACGCCATGATGGGCGAGCGAGACCTCGCCCGGCTTCGCCTTGGCCCCGCCGCCCACCATCGCGGCCATGCTGGCGGAATGATGCGGCGCGCGGAATGGCCGGCGATCCACCAGGGCGCCGTCCTGGATCGCCCCCGCCACCGACGCGACCATGGAGACGTCCAGCATCTCGGCCGGCGAGAGCGGCGGCAGGATGGAGGGCAGGCGCTGGGCGAGCATGGATTTGCCGGCGCCGGGTGGGCCGACATAGAGCAGATTGTGACCGCCGGCGCCGCAGGCGCCGGGGCAGATGAGCCCGTGTCCGCGCGCATTGGCGCCGATTGCCGCCGGCAGCACGCCCGCCACCGCGGCGATGGACCCATCCAGCCCGAGTTCGCCCACCACCGTGAAGCCGGCGAGCGCGTCGCCCGGAATGGCGCCGATCGCCGCCATCAGCCCGAGCGCGATGGGCAGATCATAATGGGAGCCTTCCTTCGGCAAATCGGCGGGGGCAAGATTGATGGTGATGCGGCGCGCGGGCAGGGCAAGCCCCGAGGCGATCAGCGCGGCGCGCACGCGCTCCTTGGCCTCCGTCACGGCCTTGTCGGGCAGGCCGACGATGGTGAAGGCCGGCAGGCCGGGCGCCACATGCACCTGCACATCCACCGGCCGCGCGTCCACGCCCTCGAACGCCACGGTCGCCACACGCTGGATCACGCTTCAGCCCCCCGGCTTGTCCCTGCCACCCAAGGTAGTGGAGGGCGCGCGGCGGCACAAGAACATATTGGGAACACCGGGCGGCCTGAGGACTGACCCATGACCCAATTGCATTATCTCTCTTCCGCCGCCTTTCCCGCCCCGCATGCGCAAGCGCTGCCGCCGCAGCTGACCCGAGGTGGGCGCTGGCCCGGCCCGCTCGCCCGCATGGCGCTGAAGGCGGCCTGCCTCGTGCCGGCGCTGGTGCTGGCTTTCGCGCTGCACGCCCTGCTGGGCTGAAGGCCGCCCCGCACCCCCGATCAGCATCCCGCCGGCCCTGGAGGTCGATCCATGACCCACATTCAGCCCGTGTCCCCGCCCTCCCGCCGCCAGACGCCGCTCGAGAGCGCGCCATCCCCCAGCCTCGGCTGGGCCGAATGGGGCAGCCTGGGCAATAGCCGCATCGTTCCGTTCACGCGCGCCTCCGTGCGAGACGCGGCCCCGGTCTGCGTGCGCGCGCTGCTGGTTGCGTTTGCCCTGGTGTGCATCATTGCTATGGTGCGGTGAGGGGCGCCCGCCGCGCTCCCCTTCCGCGCTCCTCTTCCGCGCTCGCGCGCGCAACCGAAGCCTTGCATCATGACCCATCTGAAAGACGGCGACCACGAGCGCCTCGTCTCCGCCCAGTTCAGCCCGCAGGCCGAAGCTTATGTCGCGAGCGCGGTCCACGCGCAGGGCGCCGATCTTGATGCTCTGGCGCAGATGATGGCAGGCCGCGGCGCGGCGCGGGTGCTCGATCTTGGGTGCGGCGGCGGCCATGTGAGCTTCACCGTGGCGCCCCATGTGGCGCAGGTGGTGGCCTATGATCTCTCCGACCGCATGCTGGAGGCGGTCGCGGGCGAGGCGCAGCGGCGCGGCCTTTCCAATATCGAGACCGCCTGGGGCGTGGCGGAGGAATTGCCGTTTCCCGACGCTTCCTTCGATTTCGTGGTCTCGCGCTTCAGCGCCCACCATTGGCGCGATCTCTCGGCGGGGCTCACGCAGGCGCGCCGGGTGCTGAAGCCGAACGGGCGCGCCATCTTCATGGACGTGGTGGCGCCGCCGAACGACGTGCTGGACACGTTCCTGCAGACCATCGAGCTTTTGCGCGACCCCTCCCACGCGCGCGATTTCGCGGTCAGCGAATGGGTGGAGCGCGCGCAGGCTGCGGGGCTGGCGTGCCAGACGGTGACCGAAGGGCGGCTGCGGCTGGAGTTTTCCTCCTGGATCGCCCGCATCAACACGCCCGATCTGCACGTGGCGGCGATCCGCTCGCTGGAAGAACTGGCGACGCGCGACGTGCGCGCCCATTTCGAGATCGAGCCCGACGGCTCCTTCACCCTCGATACCGCGACGCTTGTGTTCGTGCCGGTCTGACGTTTATTTCTTCTGACCCAGCAGCAGATGGCCCTGCTTCTGGATCAGCGCCTTGGCCTTTTCCGCCATCAAATGCAGCAGCCAGGGCAATTCCACGGAGAGATGCACGGCGGTGTCCGCCACGTCCAGCGTGCCGTGGGCGGTATGGCCGAGCACGCCGACGCGGAATTGCAGGTGGGAATCGGTCCAGGTCTCTTCCATCACCTGCAATTTGTCGCCGAACTTCGACCGCACGCTGGTGAGCCCGCCCTGGAGGCGGCGCGTCGCCTCCGCCTTGCCGAGCTTGTGGGGAATGGAGACGGTCAAGGGCTGGGGCATGCGGGCACCTCGGCTGAGTGGACGGCAGGACGCGATCAGGCGCCCCGCTTTTCCTCGATCTTGTCCCAGATCTGCGCGGCGATATCGGGGCCGCCGAGCCGCTTGATGGCGCGCAGCCCGGTGGGCGAGGTCACGTTGATCTCAGTCAGATTGCCGTCGATCACGTCGATGCCGACGAACAGCAGGCCGCGCGCGCGCAGCTCCGGGCCGATGCGCTTGCAGATTTCCTGTTCGCGGTCGGTGAGGTCGGTGGGTTTGGCGGCACCGCCGCGCACCATGTTGGAGCGCAGATCGCCTTCGCTCGGCACGCGATTGACCGCGCCGGCGGCTTCCCCCTCCACCAGGATGATGCGCTTGTCGCCGTGCTTCACGGCCGGCAGGAAGCGCTGGATGACCCAGGGTTCGCGGAAGGTGACGGCGAAGAAATCATAGAGCGAGCCGAAGTTCAGGTCGTCGGCGGTGAGGCGGAACACCGCCCCGCCGCCATGGCCGTAGAGCGGCTTCATCACCACATCGCCGAACTCGGCGCGGAACGCCTTGATCTCGGCGAGGTCGCGGGTGATCAGGGTGGGCGGCATCAGGTCCGGGAAATCGGTGACGAAGATTTTTTCCGGCGCGTTGCGCACCTGGGCGGGGTCGTTCACCACCAAGGTCTTGGGGTGGATGCGCTCCAGGAAATGGGTGGAGGTCACATAGGCCATGTCGAACGGCGGGTCCTGGCGCAGCAGCACCACGTCGTAATCGGCGAGCGCCACGCGCCGCTTTTCGCCCAGGGTGAAATGCTTGCCCGCCTCGTCGGCGACGGTCAGCGGCTCAACGGTGGCGAACACCTTGCCGTCGCGCATGGCGAGCTGGTCGGGGGTGTAGTGCACCAGCGCGTGGCCGCGCTTCTGGGCTTCGAGCAGAAGCGCGAACGTGGAATCGCCGGCAATATTGATGCGGGCGATATGGTCCATCTGGACCGCGACCTGAAGGGCCATGGAAATCTCCGGCGGGGCGCCCGGCAAAGGCGTGTCGAGCCTTATCTATAGGCGCACCCGCCTTGCCGCCAGACCGGCGCGGCGCCGCGCTTGACGCGGATCCGGTTTTTCCGCACCCGTGCGCAAAGTGCGGCGGGCGAGGGGACGAGACGATGCGGCGAACGGGCGTGGCGCTGGCCGCACTGTGCATGCTTCTTTCGGGTGGATCGGCGTTCGCGCAAGGCGCGCTTGCGCCTGCGGCTCCGTTCCAGGCGCAGCCGGCCTTCCAGCCGCGCATCGAGCGGGTGAAGGTCGGCGAGATCGAGATGGGCTATTATGCTCGCGGCGATGGTGCGCCCCTGGTGATGATCATGGGGCTCGGCGCCACCATGGCCGACTGGGATCCCGCTTTGCTCGAAGCGTTGGCCCATGACCGTAAGCTGATCGTGATCGACAATCGCGGCTGCGGCTTCTCCTCGGATACGGCACAGAACCACACGAGCATCGCGCAGATGGCGGACGATGCCGCCGGCCTGGTGCAGGCGCTCGGCTATGAGAAGGTGGACCTGCTCGGCTATTCCATGGGCGCCATGATCGCGAGCCAAATGGCGATCCGCCATCCCCAGATGCTGCGGTCGCTGATGCTGCTGGCGCCGAGCCCCGGCGGCAGCCATGAGGTGCCGCCGGCTCCCGGGGTGCTGGAGGCGATCGCCCACCATACGCTCGCGCTGCCGCAGGTGCTGGCGCTGTTCTTCCCGGAAGACCCCGCTGGCCAGGAAGCTGGCCGCGCCTTGGTTCTGCGCGCGGTCGCCGGCCGCAAGGCGGGGACCGTTCCCGCCGCGCCGGCCTGTTCGGATGAGACCGGCACCCGGCAAGTGGAGGCGCTGCGGCAGTTTTCCGCCTCGGAAGCCAATTATGAGGAGCTGCCCGCCATCGCCGCGCCCACCCTGGTGATGGGCGGGCGCGCGGACAAAGTGTTGCCGCCCGCCAATGCGCGGACGGTGGCGCAGCGCATCCCGTTCGCCTGGAGCGCTTATTTCGCGGGCGGCCATCTGTTCTGGGCCCAGAGCCGCGCCCAGGTGATCGCGACTTTGCGGGCCTTCCTGCAATAGGCGTGCTGCCCTTCCGCGCTGCCCTTATGCGTCAGCGTCGAACGCCCCCGGCAGGTGCTCGGCGGCGCCGTCGAGGCCCAGCAGGATCGCGTCGAACCGCATGTCGAGCCCGCCGAGCGTGGGGTTGACGGCCAGATAGGCCTCGGCGGCGGCGGCGATGCGGCGCCTCTGGCGCGGCAGGATTGATTGCGCGGCCTGGATGAGATCGGCCCGCAGCTTCACTTCGCAGAACACCAGAAGCGTCGCGCTGCGCGCCACGATGTCGAGTTCGCCGGCGCCGGTGCGCACGCGCCGGGCGAGGATCGCAAAGCCCTGCGCCTCCAGCAGCGCGGCGGCGCGGTCTTCGGCGGCAAGGCCGCGCGCATGGGCCGCCTGCTTCCTGCGGCGGGCGGGGGTGTCCGCCGGCGGCGCCTTCGGCTTCTTGACTTTGACCGGTGCGGTCATGCTTCGTGCGGCGCCTCTTCCCCGCTCTCGCCGGCCTGGGAGAGCGCGAGCGCACGGGCATAGACCTCGCGCTTGTGCCGGCCGGTGAGGGTGGCGACCGCGGCCACCGCATCCTTCAGCGAATGCTCCGCCAGCGCGCGGCCAAGCGCCGCGTCCACGTCGTCATCCTGCGCCGCTTGCTCCACGGGCGGGCCGACCACGAGGACGATCTCGCCCTTCGGATCGCGCTCGCCGGCATATTGGGCCGCCAGCTCCGGCAGCGGCCCGCGCCGCACTTCCTCGAACGTCTTGGTCAGTTCGCGGCATACGGCGGCGCGGCGGGGACCCAGGATCTCGGCGAGATCGGCGAGGCTCTCGGCGAGACGCGGGCCGGTCTCATACAGGACGAGGGTCGAGGGAATGCGCGACAGCTCGGTGATGCGGTTGCGCCGCTGGCCGGGCTTGGGCGGCAAGAATCCGTCGAACAGGAAGCGGTCGGTGGGCAGGCCCGCCGCCACCAAAGCGGCGAGCAGGGCGGAGGCGCCGGGCAAAGGGAAAATGCGATGGCCGGCCTCGGCGACTTCCACCACCAGCTTGTAGCCGGGATCGGAGATCAGCGGCGTTCCGGCGTCGGAAACCAGCGCCAGCGCCTGCCCGCCGGCCAGCCGCGCCAGCAGCTTCGGGCGCATGGAGGCGCCATTGTGGTCGTGATAGGAAATCAGCGGCACGTCGATGCCGTAGCGGTCCGTGAGGCGGCGCGTCATGCGCGTGTCCTCGCAGGCGATGACGTCTGCGCCGGCCAATGTTTCCAGCGCGCGCACCGTGATGTCGCCGAGATTGCCGATGGGGGTCGCCACCACATGCAGGCCGGGCGCGAGGCGGGCCGCGGGCAAAGTGGTGCCGGCAAGGGTGAAGGAGCGGGGGCGATCGGCTGGAAGAGTCATGGCTCCACCTTAACCCAGCCATGCCGCCCGTTGAAATTCGCTCCGCGCATGGCGGACGGGAAAAATGCCCGGGCGCGGTGACCCGCGCTGGCGTTTCGCGAAATGTTTCACGTGAAACATAGACTTAGCGCGGACGAACAGTGGTTTCGTGGGGCTTGGCGGGGGCTCTTTCGCGGAAGAAACCGCCCTTTCGGGCGAAGGTTCGCCGCAGATGAATCCGGCCGGGCGATTCCGCGCCGGGACGGCGGGGATGGAGCGCCGCGCGATGGCGAACCCGGCCGGCGCCGCCGGGCCGGCGGTCAGGCCCAATAGAGGCGGGCGGGGTTGTCCACCAGGATTTGCCGGCGCAGGGCGTCGGTGGGCAGCCAGCGGCCGGCGAGATCCACCAGATCGGCGGTGTCGGGCATGGCGTCCCACAATTCGGAATGGGGCCAGTCGCTGGCCCAGAGCAGGCGGTCGGGCCGGGTGGCGGTGAGGGCTTCCACCAAAGGCAGCAGATCGTCGAACGGCGCGCCGATCCGGCTGGCGCGATAGGGCGCCGAGAGCTTCAGCCACAGCCGGCCGCGCTCCAGCACGCGCAGCAGATTGACGAACGGCGCGCTTGAGGGGCCGAGCCGCGGGTCCGGCAGGCCGAAATGGTCCACCACCAGGGGCACCGGCACGGCGCGAAACAGATCGTCCAGCTCGGCCAGCCGCTCCAGCGCGATCTGAAGCTGGATGTGCCAGCCGAAGGGGGCGATGCGGGCGGCGAGCCGGGGGACATCCTCCAGCTTCAGCCCGCCGGGGTTGCGGGCATTGACGCGGATGCCGCGCACGCCTTGCGCATGCAAAGCCGCAAGCGCCGCATCCCCGGTTTCGGGCGGCACCACCACCACGGCGCGGAAGCGCTCCGGCGCGCGGGCCATGGCATCGAGCTGGGCGCGATTGTCGGTGCCGTAGACGCTGGGCTGGATCAGCACCGCGCGGGCGATGCCCGTGTGGGCCATTATCGCGAGATAATCGTCCAGCGTGCAGAGCTGCGGCGTGTAGTTGCGCGCCACCGCCAGCGGATAGTCGGCCCTTGGGCCGAAAATGTGCATGTGGCAGTCGCAGGTGCCGGCGGGAAGGGCGAAGTCGGGTGCCCGCGTTGGCGCGCGCGGCGGCAGGCAGAGCGGGGCGTAGGGCGGTTCCGCCCCCGTCCCCACCCCGGTCCCGTCGGCCGCGCTCATGCGCCGCCCACCCCGCCGCGCCGCAGGAAGTCGAAGTCGCAGCCTTCGTCGGCCTGGAGCACGCTGTCCACGAACAGGCGGGCATAGCCGCGCTCGGGCAAAGGCGGCGCCGGCTGAAGCGCGAGGGCGGCGCGCCGGGCGTCCATTTCGGCTTCATCCACCAGAAGGTCGATGCGCCGGCCTTCCACATCCAGGCGGATGCTGTCGCCGGTCTTCACCAGGCCGAGCGGCCCGCCGGCGGCGGATTCCGGCGTCATGTGCAGCACGATGGTGCCGAAGGCGGTGCCGCTCATGCGCGCATCGGAAATGCGCACCATGTCCTTCACGCCCTGGCGGGCGAGCTTCTTCGGGATCGGCAGATAGCCCGCTTCCGGCATGCCAGGCGCGCCCTTCGGGCCGGTGTTGCGCAGCACCAGCACATCCTCGCGCGTCACGTCGAGGTCGGGATCGTCTACGCGCGCCGCCATGTCCTCCACCGATTCGAACACCACGGCCCGGCCGGTGTGCTGGAGCAGGGCCGCGCTCGCCGCCGCCTGCTTGATGATGGCGCCGCCGGGGGCAAGATTGCCGTAGAGCACCGCCATGGAGCCTTCGGCCTTGATGGGATTGTCGCGCGAGCGGATCACATCCTGCCCCGGCACGTCCTCGGCCCGCGCCACCACGTCGCGCAGCGTGCCGCCGGTCAGGGTGGGCGCATCGAGATCGATCAAATCGCCCAATTGCTTCAGCAACTTGGGGAGGCCGCCGGCATGGTGGAAATGCTCCATGTAATGGGCGCCGGAAGGCTTGAGATCCACCAGCACCGGGACCGTGCGGCCGAGCTCGTCGAGCGTGTCGAGGTCGAAGCCGTATTTCGTGCGGTTGGCGATGGCGGTGAGATGGATGATGCCGTTGGTGGACCCGCCGATGGCCTGGAGCACCACGGCGGCATTGCGGAACGCGGTGGGGGTGAGCAGCTCGCTCGGGCGCGGGCCGCCGGTCACCGCCATCTGCGCCGCCACGCGCCCGCTCTCTTCGGCGAGGCGGATGCGCTCGGCGTGAGGGGCGGGAATGGTCGCGCTCATGGGCAGCGACAGGCCCATGGCCTCGGTGATGCAGGCCATGGTGGAGGCGGTGCCCATCACCATGCAGGTGCCGACCGAGGGGGCGAGGCGGGAATTGACGGTTTCGATCTCCACCGCGTCGATCTCGCCGGCGCGATGGGCGCTCCACAGGCGGCGGCAATCGGTGCAGGCGCCGAGCACCTCGCCCTTGTGATGGCCGACCACCATGGGGCCGACCGGAATGACCACGGTGGGCAGATCGACGCTGACCGCCGCCATGATCTGCGCCGGCAGGGTCTTGTCGCAGCCGCCGATCACCACGACCGCGTCCATGGGCTGGGCGCGGATCATTTCTTCCGTGTCCATGGCCATGAGATTGCGCAGGAACATGGAGGTGGGGTGGGCGAAGCTCTCGTGGATCGAGATGGTGGGGAACACCATGGGCATGCCGCCCGCAAGCATGACGCCGCGCTTTACCGCTTCCACCAGCGCCGGCACGTTGCCGTGGCAGGGATTGTAGTCGCTATAGGTGTTGGTGATGCCGATGATCGGACGATCGAGGGCATCGTCCGAATAGCCCATCGCCTTGATGAAGGCCTTGCGCAGGAACAGCGCAAATCCCTCGTCCCCATAGCTCGTCAATCCCTTGCGCAGCCCCTTGGCCATGCTCGTTCTCCCGTTGGCCGATCGTCGCGCCGGACCCGACGGCACCCTATCCGCGACTTCCATATTGTCAATAATTTTAGGCGTATAAGCGTTTTGATGCAGAATCATGTCTGATAACGCCAATTATTATTGACAATCTTGCGCATGGCGGTCCAACTTCCCGGCAAAACAAGCCTAGGGAGAACACGCCATGAGATGGGGTCGGTTTGGGTGTGCGGTCGCCGCGGCCGCGTTGAGCATCGGATGCATGGGGCCGGCGCTGGCGCAGCCCGCGCAGATCAATATGTGGAGCAATTGGCCGGACGAGCCGGCCAAGAAGGATTGGGTCTCCGCCCGCGTCAAGGAATTCGAAGCCGCCAATCCGCAGTGCGCGGTGAAGCTGAGCTTCATCCCCAAGGCGGACATCTACACGCAGGCCAAATCGGCCGTGCGCACCGGGCAGGCGCCCGACATCTTCTATCTGGAGCCGGACCAGCCGGAATTCCTCGCCGGCGGCTTCCTTGAGCCGCTCGACAGCTATATCGATCTTGCCGGCCTCGAAGACTGGGCCAAGCCCGCCTGGACCTCCAAGGGCAAGGTCTATGGCCTGCCGGTCGAGGCCTATACGGTCGAGCTCTATTACAACAAGGATCTGGTGAAGAAGGTCGGCGTCGACGTGCCGGCCAATTTCCAGCTCACCCAGGCCCAGTTCACCGATCTGGTGAAGAAGGGCGTCGCCGCCGGCATCACGCCGATCTCGCAGGGCGTGGGCGATCGTCCGTTCCCGGGCGGCCTCGTGCTCTATGAAGCGCTGCTGCGCAAGCTCGGCCCCGAGGATTACGGCAAGCTGCTGGACGGCACGCTCTCCTACAAGGATCCGCGCGTCATCGAAGTGATGGATTGGGTGAAGGGCCTGGTGGATGCCGGCGCCTATCCCAAGAGCTTCTCTACCCTGAAGCTCGGCGAATCCCATTTCTATTTCTACAACACCCCCGGTTCGCTCACCTTCCCCGACCCGAGCTGGTTCACCGGCCGCGCCTTCGCCCCGCCGGAGAGCGGCGGCATGCCGGCGAACTTCCCGCTCGGCATCATGCAGTTCCCCGCCATGGACGGCGGCAAGTGCCCCGAGTGCAAGACGCTCGCCGTCGCCGGCAGCTTCGTGATGTATTCCAAGAGCAAGAACAAGGACTGCGCCGGCGCCTTGCTGAAGTCCATGGCCACCCGTGACAACGGCACCAAATGGATGGAGCAGGTCTCCCTTCAGACCGGCCTCGCCTCCGACCCCAGCAAGATCAAGAGCGCGCATGCGGACTATTTCGCCGAGCTGAACGCGCGCAACAAGGGTGTCAAATACTTCTTCGGAACGCCGCTGTTCCATTATCGCGCCAAGTGCGCGGAGACCTATACGCAGGTGATGAACAACGCCTTCCCGGCCGGCCTCATCAGCGTGCAGGACGCCGCCGACAAGATGAACGCCGCCTGCTTCAAAGGGTGAGGGTGCATGTCTGAGGACGCGACGATGACTTCCACCGCGGCCCGGCCGGACGACGTCAAGTCGCCCGGCTCGGTGGCGGACCCGCGGCGGACCTCCTGGCCCGTGCTCGTGGTCTTCCTGGTGCCGGCGCTGGCGATTTACGTGGGGCTGACGGCCTATCCGGCCTTCCGCACCATCTATGACAGCTTCTTCACCATCGAAGGCCTCGACGCGACCTTCGTCGGCCTCGACAATTACCGCGCGCTGATGTCGGACGAGACCTTCTGGGTCGCCGTGCGCAACACCTTCGTGTGGTCGTTCATCGCGCCGGTCCTCGATGTTTCCACCGGCCTGCTGCTGGCGCTGGCCCTCTACGCCGGCGTGCCGTTCGCAAGGTTTCTGCGCGTGGCGTGGTTCACGCCCGTGCTCCTGTCCTATGTGGTCGTCGCGATCCTGTGGATGTGGATCTACAATTACGACTGGGGCATCCTCAACGAAGTACTCCGCGCGGTGGGCCTTGGCGCTTTGGCCTCGTCCTGGCTCGGCGACCCCAATCTCGCGCTCGGCGCGCTGATCGTGACCCATGCCTGGAAATGGGCCGGGTTCAACATGGTGGTGTGCCTTGCCGCCATCCACTCCCTGCCGCGCGAAGTGCTGGAGGCGGCGGACCTCGACAATTGCGGCTGGGGCGCGAAGTTGCGGCACGTCATCGTGCCGATGCTGCGGCCGACGTTGCTGAACCTCTACATCCTCGCCTTCATCGGCAAGATGAAGATCTTCGATCTGGTCTGGATCATGACCGGCGGCGGTCCGCTCTGGGCCACCGAGACCGTCTCGACCTATGTCTACAAGCGGGCGTTCAACTGGAACACGTTCGACCTTGGCTATCCCTCCGCCATCGCTGCGGTGTGGTTCGGCGTGGTGTGCGCCGCCGTGGTCATCCTGAACCGGGTGCTCGCCTCCAAGGACAGGCTGGAATACTGACCATGGCCTTCTTTTCCATGCTCGGCGCCCGCGACCCCGGCGCCACCCCCTTGCCGCGCCTGTTCGCGCGCGGCGGGCTGGCGCTGGTCATCGGCGCCTATACCATCTACACGCTCGGCCCGTTCCTGTGGCTCGCCACCATGTCGGTGCGCACGACCGGCGAAATCAGCCTCGACCATTACGCTTGGCCGAGCCCGTTCCATTGGGAGCAGTTCCGCATTGCCTGGGTGGATTCCAACTTCGCCACCTATTTCTGGAACTCCACTTTGGTGGTGGTGGGCGCGGTGGCGGTGGTGACTTTGGTCGGCGCGGCGGCGGCCCATGCGCTCGCGCGCTATCGCTTCAAGGGCAACCGCCTGATCTATGCGGTGCTGTTCTCCTCCATCATCTTCCCGCCGCAGATCACCTTGATCTCGCTCTACCAGATCCTGGTGGACTATAATCTCTACAACTCCCTGCTGGGCCTCACGCTCGTCTATATCTCGCTTCAGCTGCCGCTGACGGTCTATCTGCTGGAGGGCTTCTTCGCCCGCATCCCGCAGGATCTGTTCGACGCCGCCAAGATGGACGGCTATGGCGACATCGAGATCTTCCGCCGCATCGTCCTGCCCATCGGCATGCCGGCGATCGCCACCACGCTGATCCTGAATTTCATCCAGCTCTGGAACGAGTTCCTGTTCGCGGTGGTGCTCATCACCGATCCCGACAAGCGCACGCTGCCGATCGGCATCCGCGCCTTCATGGGCGATCATTTCCAGGACATCGGCATGATCGCGGCGGGCGTCATGATCTCGGTGGTCCCGGTGATCCTCGCCTACATCTTCTTCTCGGAAAAACTCATCCGCGGCATGACTGCCGGCGCGGTCAAGTAGAGGTTAAGCGCAATGTCGGTCGTCATTCTCGACAAGCTCTGCAAGCGCTACGGCACCAGCCAATATGCCGTGGACCATGTGGACCTGCACATTCGCGACGGCGAGTTCATGGTTCTGCTCGGGCCCTCGGGCTGCGGCAAGTCCACCACTTTGCGCATGGTCGCGGGGCTTGAGACCATCAGCGCGGGCACCTTGTCCATCGACGGGCGGGTGGTGAACAATGTCGCCGCGAAAGATCGCGACATCGCCATGGTGTTCCAATCCTACGCGCTCTATCCGCACATGAGCGTGGGCGAAAACCTCGCGTTCGGCCTGCGCCGCCGCAATGTGAATTCCGCCGAGATCGAGCGGCGGGTGAAGGAAGCGGCCGACATCCTCGGCCTCGGCGCGCTGCTCGCCCGCAAGCCCAGCGCGCTCTCCGGCGGCCAGCGCCG
>NCEH01000237.1 GCA_002304505.1 Rhizobiales bacterium 32-66-11
CGTCATCCGTGGCAGCAATGGCAAGCTTGAAGATTGCGCGTTCCAGATCCACGATCTGACGGCTGAGGCGGGCAAGCTGAAGGTAGCCGGCATCATCCTGGATCGTTTCTTCAAGGGTTACGTCGAGATCCTTCATCATGCTGACGGCGAACATCGTGCCGCCGATGGAGCACAGGCCAAGAATAACGATCAGCGAACTGATCTTGATCATCACCGAAAGGTTTTTGAATGACATGATTTCGCCCCTCACTCTGACGCAGCCCGATAGCTGAGCGTCCTGTTTTCCCGATTGGATGGTTCGCTGTCGGTTGCCAGATACGTCACACGCAATCCGATTGAAGTTGTCTTAGCGCGTGAAAAGCCTTTGGTAATCAAAGGTTGAAACCAGAATGATCTCGTTTGAGGTGTTTCTAATCTCAAACTGGATACGTCAGTGAACCGGATGAATTCATTTTCACGGAGAGTGACCTGACGCGGCCAAATACTGCCACTTGCACACCGTGGGCGGCCTGTAGCGAAAATCGATATCGTGCAGGGCGCAGGCGCGAGGGAGCAACGCACCGGCGGTTCTGGCCTGACAGGTGCGGTCCGGATATCGAAGCCCCCGTCTGCACTCCGTCCGCTGACGGGCGCGGGACGCGTGCACGCGGTTCCGGCCCGCCGCGACGTCGTTGCGGATGGTAGCCGCCTGTATCCCAATGGCCTGATGCGCGATCCCGGATAGGGCCGGAATTCAGGTCAGTCCCAGCCCGTTCCGGTCAACTGGCGCTGCCAGCTGCACGCGCGCGCAGACTCTATCTCTTTGTTTTTACGCGTTTCCTTCGCGCGAACCGCTTCACACTTCGCTCGGAAACGCTCTACCCCGCGCGCAGATGCTCCACGAACAGGCGCACCTCGTTCTGCAACTGGGTTGCCTGGCTGGAGAGGGAGGTGGAGAGCGCCATCATCTGGCTGGAGGCCGCGCCGGTCATCTCGGCGGCGTGGCCGACACCCTGAATGTTGTCATTCACGCCCTGCGTGCCATTGGCGGCGTGCTGGGTGTTCTGGGCGATCTCGCGC
>NCEH01000043.1 GCA_002304505.1 Rhizobiales bacterium 32-66-11
GGTCAGATGCCGAACGAAGTCGTCAGCTATGAAGTCGAGATGCGTGGCTATGTGCTACACGCGAGCTACTTCGGGCCTCGGGATCGATCGGCGTTGCTGCTGCACGGCGGCGGTAACACGGCCTCCGCAGACATATTCCCGCTTCGCGTCGATCTCGCCGAGCGCGGTATTGGTACGCTGGCATTGGATCATCGGGGCCATGGACTGACCGGCGGCGATGTACAGAAGAGTTCGCTGGCGCTGAGGGTCGACGAAGCGCGAGCAGCGATCGAGGCGGTCCGGCCGCGCAATCTGCTCGGTGCGGTTTCCATGAGCATGGGAGGCTATGTCGCTGTCAGGTTGTCGCAAACCGTCTCGCTGAACGCCCTGGTCATGATCGCGCCGGCGATGTACGTCGGCCAGGCGTTTACGGTGCCCTTTAGCCCGGCGTTTTCGGCCATCATCCGGCGCTACGAGAGCTGGCGCGACAGCGATGCCTTTGACATCCTGAGACGTTTCGGTGGGCGGGTGCTGATCGTTGCGGGCGAAGAGGATCGAACGATCCCGGCCGGCGTGATCGAGGCTTGCGCGGACGCAATGCCTTCCGATTGCTCCGCCGTGATCTCGCTACCCGGCGTCGATCACTTCGTGATGAGCCGCCTGCGCGCGGGCCCGGCCGATCGTCTGGCCGGAATCCTGGATCGGATGGCTGCGGCCCTTCTGGGAGATGATCAGGGGTGTGCCTCCGCAATATCCGCTCCGGGCCGTGCGGAAGCCTGAGCGGCGACGCGAAGCTCGGCATGCTCCGCCCCGATCGCCGGCAACGGAAGGGCATCGTGCCTTGCCTTTTCCGCGACGAGATCGATCAGCGCAGACATGCCGGAATGCCCCACGCCTTCCTCGATCGCGCTGTCATGCGCGCGAAGATGGCGGATTTCCCAATGCCCGAACGATCGGATCAGCAGGTCCTGCGTATAGAGATGATCGGCGTGCGGCGGGCCGCCGGTCCCACTCCCATTCGGCGAGATCGGCAAGCACGGTCTCCAGGGTGACGCCGCGCCGGCGGGCGAGCTCGCGCGCCTTGGCAAGGCCGACCGTCGAGGCGTCGATCGACACGACGTCGAGGCCGCGCTCGGCGAGCCAGACGCCGTTACGGCCCTCTCCATCGGCCACTGCGAGCGCCTTCATGCCTGGCTCAAGCCGGAAGGCTTGCGAGGCAAGAAAGGCGTTCGGCTCAGTCCCGAACAGATAGTCTTCACCTTCAAATCTACGATCCCAATCGTTCTCCATGGCAGTCGTCCCAGTGGCTTGAAAGGCTTCCGGCTCGAGGAGACAGAAGCCTGTTTTTGTTAGGCAGGCATATTGTCGGTATGGCTAGATCACGACAACCTTCGAACCCGTCGGAACCCGGCGATAGAGGTCGATGACATCCTGGTTCATCATGCGGATGCAGCCGGAGGAAACGGCATGGCCGATCGTTTCCGGCTGGTTGGTGCCGTGAATGCGGAACAGGGTGTCCTTGCCGTTCTTGAAGAGATAGAGCGCACGGGCGCCCAACGGATTGTTGGCTCCGCCCTCCATGCCTCCGGACCATTGGGCGTATTTTTCCGGCTCGCGCCTGATCATGTCCGGTGTGGGCGTCCACTTCGGCCATTCCTGCTTCCAGGCGATATTGGCGGTGCCCGTGAATTCCATTCCCTCGCGGCCGACGCCGACGCCATAACGCATCGCCTTTCCGCCCTCCTGAACGAGATAGACGAAGCGGTTTTTCGTATCGACCACGATGGTGCCCGGCCGCTCGCTTGTGCGGTAGTCCACCTGCTGCCGGAGGTTCTTCGGATTGACGCGAGATGTGTCGATCGCCGCGACCGGAAACCTTTCATTGGTCTGGGCGGCGTAGCTGGCGACTGTCGCGGGCCGATTGCGGTCAAGCGGCTGCGTGACGGCGGTTGTCGGCATCGTCGCCGTGGTGCAGCCGGCGGCGACCAGGCTGAACAGGAAGGCGGAAAACAATCCGCTCTTTTTTGATAGACTCATTTCGATTCACGCATCGTTGTCCGCGCTCCGGTCAGGGAATGCGGATGGTTCAGGTTCGGGGTTAAGGGAACGGGCCGCCCGCCATCGGATCGGGCAGGCAGGCATCATGTCGAGCCTCCAAGCCTCTCGATGGCGGCATTGAGCGCCTCGCGCGAGATCTCGCCCATGTGCATGGAGGCGAGTGTCCCGTCGGCTCTGAGGAACAGGGTGATGGGAAGTCCCATGCTTCCGTAGTGGCGGGGGATCTGCATCGACTGGTCGAGCAGGACGCGATCGAGCTTGAGGTTTTCTTTTGCGAGATAGGCACGGATCGTTTCCGAGCCTTCGCCCTGATTGACGAAGAGGAAGGCGACGTCATCACGGCTTGCGGCGACTTCCGCCAGCAGCGGCATTTCCCTGCGGCATGGCGGGCACCAGCTCGCCCAGAGATTGACGACAGCGGGTTTGCCGATCACGTCGCTGACCGCGAGCGGAGGACCGTCCATTTGCTGAAGCGCGATTGTCGGGGCGGGCTGACCGAGCGTGGCCTGGGTGAGTTGGGTCACGCCGACCCACAGCACGAGGCTGAGGCCGAGGGCCCCTGCGGCAGCAAGCCCGGCCTTGAGCGAGCGGATGAAGAACACGCTGACGAGCAGCACGCCGACAAAGCCGGCAATCGGCTGGAAGCCGCCCTGCCAGAAGGCGAAGATCCGCATGGGCTCGGCCGCGAAGCTTTGCCAATGCAGCGCGACATGACCAAGGCGGGCAGCGACCAGGCCGCCGATCAGCGCCCAGGTCGACCATTGACCGATGATAGGGTCGACGCGGCGCGCGAGGATCGACGTCGCGATCGTGAAGGTGAAGATGCCGAGAACGGCCGCGAATTGCTCCGAGGCGAAGACGAAAGGCCCAATCGCGATGGCGTTCATCGCACCGTCCCGGTCTTGTCGGACCCAATCTGCTCAACAGAGGCTTGCAAGGTCGCTTTGGTCACATCTCCCACAAGCCGCGTTCCGGTCGCCTCTCGCCCTTCGGGATCGACGAAGATCATCGTCGGCGGACCGACCACCTGAAGGCCCTGCATGATCTGCCGCTGTTCCGGCGTGTTGCCGCTGACATCGAGCTTGATGAGATTGAAGCGGGCGAGCGTGGACTGGACGGCGGGATCGGACAGGACGCTGCGGTCTATGACGGCGCAGGTTACGCACCAGTCCGCGGTGACGTAGAGCAGGCTCGGTTTACCGTTCCGTCCCGCGATTTCCGTCTGAAGCTCGGCGGGCGTGCCCGCGCTGCGGAAGGCAAGCGCTTCCGAAGAACCGGGAGCGCCTCCGGTTCCGGCCGCAAGGTTGGCGAGAGGCCGGAAGGGATCTCCGGCACCGCTGGCAGCCCCGACGGCCAGCACGATGCCATAGAGTGCAGCCGCGATGCCGGCGGCCTTTGCCGCCCGCCGCCGCCCCGAAGCATCCGGCCCGATCGTATCGAAGGCGCCCAGCCAGACCGCAAGACCGATCGCGAATAGGGCCCAGAGCGCAAGGCCCGCTTCTGCCGGGATGATGCGCGAGACCATCCAGATGGCGGTCGCCACGAAGACGAACCCGAACGCCTGCCGGACGACGGTCATCCACGCTCCCGCTTTGGGCAGCGCCTTCGGGCCGAGTGTGCCGAAAGCGATCAGCGGAATGCCCTTGCCCAGGCCAAGCGCGAAGAGGGATGCTGCCCCGAGCGCGACGTCGCCGGTCTGGGCGATGTAGATCAGAGCACCGGCGAGCGGCGCGGTCACGCAAGGCCCGACGATCAGTGCCGAGGTGAAGCCGAGCAGCCCGGCCGAGGCCAAAGAGCCGCGATTGCCCTGACCGAGCCGGCCGATGGCATTGACCCAGGCCGATGGCAGTTGCAGTTCGAACAGCCCGAACATCGACAAGGCCAGCACGACGAAGAGCACGGAGACCGCGCCGATGGCGAGCGGCGACTGAAGCGCCATCTGCAAATTCTGTCCGGACCAGGCTGCCGCCACGCCGAGCAGGCCCAACGCGCTTGCCATCGCCAGCACGTAGGCAAGCGACAGGGTGAAGCCCCTCAGCGCGGTGACGGACTCGCCCTGGCGCGCGATCGCTCCGGCAAGGATCGGGTACATCGGGAAGACGCATGGGGTGAAGGCGAGCAGCACGCCGAACAGCATGAAGCTTGCCAGAACCATTGCGACGCCGCCGTCCTTCAGCAGCGAACCGATCATGCCGCCATTGTCGGCCGCGATGGAAATGCCGGTCTCGTTTCCGGTCGCCGGCCCGCTCGCAGGAGTCGTGACGGCCGGGGTCGTCCACTCGTTCGCCTGCGTCGCCGGGGCGCGCTCCTCCGGATCGGTTACGGCAAGCGTCGTCGCATCGACATGGCGCACGATCGGCGGATAGCAGATGCCGTGGTCCTGGCATCCCTGATAGCGGACTTCGAGCGGAGCGGATGCCGAGGCATCAAGGGGAAGCACTGCGGCGACGTGATCGTGAAAGACGGTCGAGGGGCCGAAGGTCGGGTCGTCCTTGCTCTGGCCGTTCCCCTGGAGCTCGGGAACCGGAAGATCCGAGCCGCTGCGAGCGAAGCTGAATTTGTCCTGGTACAGGTAGTATCCCGGCGCGATCGTCCATCGAATCTGGACGCTACCGTCGTTTTGTCGTGTCGCCGAGAGTTTGAACGCCTGATCGACGGGAAGCGGCATTCCACCCGAAGACGTCACCTGCGCCGATGCCGGTGTGATCGACAGCGCTGCAAACGCCATGATCATGGCCGCGAGAATGACGGACCAGACAGTTCTTGAAGGCAATGCACGCTCCCGCTTGACGTTACGACGGCGGGAGAGGTCGGATCGGCAGCTTAAGGCAGACTTAAGGGCATCTTTATTCGTTGGATGTAGGAAAACCCCGCCGAAACGCCTAGAGCGGCCCGAACAAAGCTTCCAGAGCGGCTCCTCGGGGTGCACCGCTTTGAAGGATCAGTTCGCCATCGCTGCCTTGCGCGACGAGGCCGGGCGTACCGCTAAAGCCAAGCCGCCTCATCAGCTCAACATTGCCGGTGAGCTTGGTGTTGGTCTCCGGCGAGATCTTCGCCAGCGGGGCAATCCCGCCGGAGCCGTGGTTCATCTCGTTTTGCGTCAAGGCGGCTTGCGGATCGGCGGCTTCGATGATTGCGGCTGCCTTCGCAGCCGAGTCTGCCCGGATCACACCCACCATGACGTGGCGAAGCTGGACCTTGCCGGCCTCCACCCATGGCCGCGCCGAACGCCATAGCTCATTGCAAAATGGGCAATTGGCGTCGGTGAATGCGTAGACGACGCGCTCCGCATTCGGATTGCCGTCCTGAACCCAGGCCGCGGCTTCAAGCGCTCCCCAGGCCTCCCGCTGCATCGGCTCGCTCGTTGCCTGCTTCAACGCGGCGTCGGCAACAGAATCGCCCTTGGCATCGATCAGGGTGCCGATCAGCGCATAATTGGCGTCGGGCATGATGTAGACGGCCAGCGGCTGCGTGCCCGAGCTCGCGGCATAGGCCTGCAATCCGCCCGGCACCTCCAGGGGGCCGTGGATAGTCAGGCCCTGGCTCTTCAGCGACGCAAGGATCGCCTCGGAGTTGCTTGCCGTCTGTAACGAGGCCGTTTCAGTATTGTCGTTGCAGCCGGCGAGCATCGTTGCGAGCGCGATGGCGGGTAGAAGCTTTTTCATTCGTGAGGCACCAGTCGATGTTATGGACAGATCTGAATGTCTGCTGCCTTTTGCCTGCGAGCTTAAGGCAGCATTAAGCTCCGCCGCGGCGTTTGCCGTCACGAGCCGTCCACCAGAGAATAGATGTCTTTCCTGAACTGCGCCGGCCCCGCCGGAACGCCCCAGGCAGTGATGTAGACGAAGTGGACCGGAACGGGATTGGTGATCGCGACGTCCCGGCGCTGACCATTGGTCAGGAATTCCGCGACGGCCTCGGTAGACCAACCCGGCGTATCCTTGAGCAGCCAGGTCACGAATTCCGGAATGCGCTGAACCCTGACGCAGCCGGATGAGTGAAAGCGGCTGGCATCGCCGAACAGGCCCGGGTCGGGCGTGTCGTGAAGATAGACCGAATGTTGATTGGCGAAGTTGATGCGGACACGTCCAAGGGCATTGCGGCTCCCCGGCTCCTGCCGGAATACGTAGTTGGTCGCCTCGTCGGTGCTCCAGTCAATGCTCGACGGCGACACTTCTTTCCAGTTGCCGGTGTAAATACGCATCCCCATACGCGTCAGGTAATCCGAGTCCCTGCGGATGATCGGGATGAGATCGCGGCGGATGATGCTTTTCGGCACATGCCAATAGGGATTGAAGTTAATCTCGTGGATCTTGCTCGAAAGCAGCGGCGTCGCGCGATTGGGCTGACCGACGACGGCCGACTGGCGAAGCACCACGGCGCCATCTTCGACCATCTCGATCTGCGCCGAGGGAACGTTGACCGTCACCTGGCGACGATCGTCGACCAGAGCGGCCTGCAATCTGGGAATATTCGCAGTGAGGCTCCGCGCCCTGTCTGCCGCCGGACGGTTGAGCGCCTCGAACGTGGCAGCGCCCGCCACCCCGTCCACGGTGAGGCCATGCCGCGCCTGAAACCTGCGAATGGCGGCGTCGACGAAGCTGTCGACGACGGTGCCCGCGCCATATTGCGTCGCCAGGTCGCCCGTCACAGCGAGGCGTTGGCGCAGCCAGGAAACGTCGTTGCCCTGCGCGCCAAGGGAAAGCCGTTGCGTGAACGGATAGGCCGGCCATCCGCCTTCCGCCGCCCAACCGGCGTAGGTTTCGGAGGCAATCCGCGTCGCGTGCAATGTCGTCGCCGAGAGCAGCGGCGTTTCCACGTCCTGCAGGCCATCCATACGGGCGCTTGCCGTGTCGAAGGCCCCCTCCCAGTCGCGAGCGGACGCAGTGGAGAAGGTCGCGGATGCCAGCCCGCCGATCAGAAGAGAGCGTCGGTCCAGCATCAAGTCCGTTTCCCCCTCGCTTCGAGAACTGCCTGGGCAAGGCCGGTTGGATCGAGGACACCACCGTAGATCTTCGTACCGATGGCGAATGAGGGCGTACCGGCCAGGCCGAATGCCTTGGCCATGCGGTCGTTGCGCGACAAGGTTTCGGCTACCGCTTCAGGTGAGTGAGCTGGCGTGAGACTTTTGACGCTGGCGTCCTCAAGCACTTCGATGACATCGTTCTCGGTGAGCCGTCCTTCCGTACCCATCAGCGCCTCGTGGGCGCGGCCGTAGGCCTGTGGATCGAGGGCCAGAACACGCTCGGCTGCAAACCGCGACGCTTCGCCAAAGATCGGCCAGTCGCGCATCATGAGGCGCAGATTGCCGTCGTCGCTGACGAACTTCTTGAGCTCTGGATAGGTGCTTTTGCAAAATGGGCATTGGTAGTCGAAGAACTCGACAATCGTGATGTCGCCATCCGGATTGCCGAGCACCGGCGTCACCGGATCGGAAAACACCTCCTCACGGGACGGCTGCCGGGCAGCGACGTGCGTGACGGTCGCAGGGATCGCCAAGAGCGCAACGGTCGAAATCAGAAAACATCGTCGTGACTGCATTCATTCGGTCCTCCGTGGGCTTTCGGACCGAAACGCAGTTGCAAGCTTAAGCTAGCCTTAAGTGGATACGCCGACGGTTCTCTCACACCGCTTGTATCCTCTTTGGTCCCGTGGGCGCCAAGAATGCGCTGGCGCTACGGTAGAGAACCACGGGCCAAGAGAATGATGACCGGGGGCTCGAAAACACGGAGGACGTATATGCGCGGGTCAAATCCGGAAACGTGCATTTGTGAGTCGGGGATGCGCGGCACCCCCTCTTGAGGCGGTCGCTCGGATTCACCGATTATCGAGTGATCCAGCCCCATTTCGCAAAAATGGCGGCACCCTCCTTGGCCTGCAAAAACTCGACGAACTCCGCCGACAGAGGGTTGCGTTTGCCGAGCTCGGTCGCTGCAATGCCGGTGTCGCGATAGATGCGATAACCGGGCTCGACCTCGACGAGATCGGCCAGTTCGGGAGCCTCGCGTTGCCAGATGTTCCAGATGATCCATGCATCCAATGTCTGGTCCGACGTCCATGCTTTCTTCGCCTGAGCGCTGTTCTCGGCGACGGCGGCAATATTTGAGCGAAGCGCTCGGACATCGGCGATGCTTCCGAGGCGTCCGGCAATGTCTTCCCAGAGTCCGTTCTGTCCCGCCCCGTTGACGACAAGGATCCTGTGACCGGGCTTAAGCAGATCGGCAATGCCGCCAATCTTCTCCGGATTGCCTGGGCGCACGAGGATTGCAGACGGTCGCAGGTAAAGCGGGTAGACGTCCTCCGATTTCAGGCGGCCGTCGAACATGGACACGAAGTCGTGCATCATTGTTTCCGAGCCGCTGTAGATCAGATCGGCGTCGTTCAAAGCCGATTGACGCCACTGCGAGGTGGGCCCGGCGGTGACTACGACGTCCTTGTTCTTGAGTTTCGCGAAAGCGGCCGCCGCCTCTTTCATCGCGGGCGCCGGACCTCCAGGTCCATAGACCCTGAGATCCGCGGCACTGCCAGCGATCGGCACGCCGAAGGCGAACAAAGCAAAAAGAACTAGCCGAAATAGGGTCATGTCTTTCCTCCGCGGTTTTTTGAAGTTGTTGGTCTAGCTACGAAGCCGGATTCGCACGGTTAGGCGTGGGCGGTGATTGCTGGTGCCAGCGTCTCTCCGATCTGCTCGCGTATCGCACCGGCCTTTCCGCGCCCTCAGCATGGTGGGCGATGCGCCGCCGGCATCGGACGTGGTCAGCCCGCAGAGCGCTGCGGTTAACCAATGAAGGCCCCCGCGCTCCGGTAGAGAACATAGGCCGCGACCACGAAGATCAGCGCCGCGAAGACGCGGTTGAGCGTGTCTTTGCCAGCCGACAGGCGGTTGGCGAGCATCATGCCGAGAATCCCGCCGATGATCCCTCCGGCGATGAACTCGAACGCGACGGGCCAGTCGACGAGGCCGGACGCGGCATAGTTCAGCGCGGTGGCGAGCCCGAAGCTGCCCACGGCCAGCAGCGATGAGCCGACCGCCTTGATCGTTGGCATGCCCGTCGCGAGGATGAGGCCGGGCACGATCAGGAAGCCTCCTCCGATTCCGAAGAAGCCCGAGGCGGACCCGGCCGCGAAGGCGACAGCGGCGGTGATCAGGCATGTCCTCAGATCAGCCGGACGCTCGGCGGATGCGGCGGCCTTGCGAGGCCGCAGCATCATGACGCCGACAAGGATCATGAGCAGGCCGAACAGGAAGAGAAGGCGCTCGCCGTCAACCAGCTTGCCGAGCGTCGAGCCGGCGAGCGCGCCGAACGTGCCGACGCCGGCGAAGACGATCGCGCAGCGCCAACGGACGTTGCCGCTGCGAGCATGGCCGATGAGATTGGCGAAGGCGTTGACCGAAACGGCGAGCGCGCTCGTGCCGATGGCGATATGTGGCTGTGTCACGCCGACGACGTAGAGCAGCAGCGGCGTCGCCAGGATCGAGCCGCCGCCACCGACGAGACCGAGGGAAAAGCCGACGAGTCCGCCCGAAGCGAGCGCGGGGCCGATATTGGCAAGCATGGCTCACCCCTTTCCGGCCAGGAACCGATCATGCGTGACCATTCCAATGACCATCGCGACGGCGAAGATCACCGCGGGGAGCAGGCCGAGTGACAGGGATGCGATCGCAGGACCGGGGCAGAAGCCGGCCAGGCCCCAGCCCACGCCGAAGATCGCCGATCCGAGGATGAGCGGGCGGTCGATGCGGGTTTTGGCCGGCAGATGAAGTTGGGCGTCGAGCAGCGGCTTATTGACCGCGAAAGCGATCCTGTAGCCGATGAAGGCGACGATCACGCCGGCACCGAGAACAAAGATCAGGCTCGGATCCCACGCGCCGGTGATGTCGAGGAAGGCCTTGACCTTGGCCGGGTTGAGCAGGCCCGAAATTGCGAGACCGAGCCCGAACAGAAGGCCGGCTGCGAGCGCCGTCAGCATGCGAAGCAGCGGCGTCATAGCCAGCCTCCGAGGCGCATCACCAGCACCGTGACGATCGCCGTCGCGAGGAAGGTCAGCACCGCGGCGAACGACCGGGGCGACAGACGTGCCAGTCCCGAGATACCGTGCCCGGAGGTGCAGCCGGACCCCATGCGGGTGCCGAAGCCGACGAGCAGGCCGGCGACGATCAGGAGGGGCCAGGACGCCGTTACGATGACCTGCGGCGCATTGCCGAAGATGGTGAAATAGGTCAGCGGACCGAGAAGGAGGCCGGCGACGAACGCAATGTCGTGGCCGAAGCGCTCGCCGCGCTGGCCGAGCAATCCGCCGACGATACCGCTGATGCCGGCAATGCGGCCGTTGACCAGCATGAGGAGGCTGGCGGACAATCCGATCAGCGCGCCGCCTGCCAGAGGAGCAAGATAGGCGTCCATCACCAGACCACCCCCTCGAGCGCGTCGAGCGGAATTTTTAGATAGCGCCGGCCGTTGCACTCCGGTTCGGGAAGCCGGCCGCCGGCCATGTTCACCTGAAGCGCATGCAGGATGAGCTTGGGCATCGGCAGCGTGGCGTCGCGTGCCTCGCGCAGGGCGATGAAGCTCGCCTCGGTCTGATCGACGATATGCGGGTTGAAGCTCTTCTGCTCGGCGACGGTGCTTTCCCACCGCGGTTGGCGGCCATCAGGCTGGTAGTCGTGCCCGGTGAACACGCGCGTCTCGTCCGGCAGCGCGAGAATGTCCTGAATGGACTTCCAGAGAACCTTGGCGCTACCGCCCGGGAAATCGGCGCGCGCCGTGCCGGAGTCCGGCATGAACAGCGTGTCGTGGACGAAGGCGGCGTCGCCTATGAGATAGGTGATTGAGGCAAGGGTGTGCCCCGGCGAGAACATCACCCGCGCATCTATCGTGCCGACCTTGAAGGTATCTCCGTCGGCGAAGAGCTGGTCCCACTGGCGGCCGTCAGCCGGGAAGTCCGGCCAATTGTAGATCCCTTTCCATAGAGCCTGCACATCCACGACATGGGCTCCGATCGCGGTCGGAGCTCCGGTCTTCTCCTTGAGATAGCGGGCGGCGGAAAAATGGTCGGCGTGAGGATGGGTATCGAGGATCCATTCGACCGTCAGGCCCTCGTCGGCGATGTAGGCGAGGATTTCGTCGGCATGCTCGGTCCTGGTCGATCCGGATTTCTCGTCGTAGTCGAGAACCGGGTCTACGATGGCGCATTTCGCCGTGGCTGGATCGCTGACGACGTACTGGATGCTCCAGGTGCGCGGATCGAAGAAGCCTTTAACTTTTGGCTTGACGGGAGCGGGAGGGCGATTTGCGGCAAGCCATGTCCGCGCGGCATCGGGCGCAATCCCGACGTCGTTCGCGACGGCGATCAGCTTGTCGTTGCCGAAGCCTTCCACATCGGCATTGCCGGCCAGGATCCACATGTAGAAAGAGCGCGCCCCTGAGCGGCAATGCGCGATCACTGGTCCGTCCGACGCGACGATCGCCTCCGCGAACCGCCGAACGTCCTCCGGCCGCATGTTGCTGCTCGTTACCGGGATGAAGACATAGTCGAGACCCGCCGCTCTGGCCGCCTCTTCTTCCGCCGCCGATCCCGGCTGTGAACCTTCTTCGCCATCCGGCCGATTATTGATGACCGTCTTGTAGCCGCGCCGGGCGAGTTCCGCGAAGTCCTTGGGCTGCAATTGCCCCAGGACAGAAAATTTCTCTGTGACGGGAATGGGTTTCATGGAGCCGCTCCTTGACGCTTGTCAATATGAATTACATACTTACATAAAACCAGATATGTAAATCTGCAAGTGGGAGGATCGCCATGGACACCACATCGAAGCAACAAACTGCCGGAGCCGCTGCGCTTAAGCATCGGATCGTCATCGTCGGTGGCGGGGCAGCGGGCATCACGGTTGCGGCCGAGCTGAAGCGACGGGACGCGAGGCTGGATGTCGCAATCGTGGAACCCTCGGAGGCCCATTCGTACCAGCCGGGTTGGACGCTGGTCGGTGCGGGCGTGTTCACGCGCAGGCAAACCGAGCGGGAGGAACGCTCGCTGATTCCCAAAGGTGTGACGTGGATCAAAGCAGCCGTCAGCGCCTTCGACCCGGAGAATAACGTCGTCAGCCTGAGCGACGGCCGAACGCTCGGTTACGACTATCTCGTCGCATGCCCTGGACTGAAGATCGCTTGGGACGCCATCCAGGGGTTGAGGGATACGCTCGGCAGGAACGGCGTGTGCAGCAACTACCGGGCCGACACGGCGGAATATACCTGGCGCCTCATTCAGGAATTCCAGGGCGGGACCGCGCTGTTCACCCAGCCGGCAATGCCGATCAAATGTGCCGGCGCCCCGCAGAAGATCATGTACATGATGGCCGATCATCTGCGTCGTCGCGGCAAGCTCGATGCCTCGAAGCTGAAATTCTGCCTTGCCGGCGACGCGCTGTTCGGCGTGCCCTTCTTTGTGCCGCCCTTGCAGAAAGCGGTCGACGATTACGGTATCGACACCTGCTACCGGCACAACCTCATCGCCATCAACGGACCTGCGAAGGCGGCGTTGTTTTCCGTGACGGACAAGGATGGTGTGGCGCGCGACGTCGAGATGCGCTTCGACATGATCCATGTTGTCCCGCCGCAGACGGGGCTTGATGTCGTTCGAGACAGTCCGCTGGCGAACGTGGCGGGCTGGATCGAGGTCGATGCGGCGACGCTCCGGCATGTGCGATATCCGAACGTGTTCTCGCTCGGTGATGCCGCCTCCACCACCAACGCCAAGACGGCGGCGGCCGTCCGCCTCCAGTCTCCGGTCGTGGTCGCCAATCTGCTGGCGGCGATACAGGGCAAGGACATGGCCGAGGCCTATGATGGCTACGGCTCTTGCCCGCTGACGGTGGCCCTCGGCAAGATCGTGCTCGCCGAGTTCGCCTATGGCGGCAAGGTGACGCCAAGCTTTCCGCTCGATCCGCGCGTGCCCCGCAAGAGCATGTGGTACTTGAAGACCAAGTTTCTGCCGTGGCTCTATTGGTCCCACATGCTCAGAGGCGGCACAATCGACATCAGGCATCGCGAGCGGGGATGGTGAGCGCGGGACCCGGCTCACTGCTCCCCGGCTTGCTTCTTGCGCGCATCCGAGACGACCTGCTTGAAACCTTGATAGTCGAGCGTCGAGGTCTGGAACGGGCCGACGAGGTAAGCCGGCGTGCCCGAGAACCCGATGGCATCGGCCTGCGCCATGTTGCGCTTGATGAGGGCGTCGATTTCCGCGGACTTGGCCTTCATGTCGGCGTCGAGACGAGCCATGTCGATGCCTGCGGACTGGAGGCCCTGCCGCATCTTGTCTTTTGGAACGCCTACGCCGGGGATGCCCATCAGGGCATGGTGCGCGACGTCGTACTTACCCTGATATTTGGCGGCGAGCGCCATCATCGCGCCGTCGATCGAGGTCGGCCGGATGACAGGCCAATCCTTGTAGACGAGCCTGATTTTGCCGTCCTCCTTGACGACGCGATCAAGGTCGGGCGCGGATTTTTTGCAGAACGGGCAATTGTAGTCGAGGAAGGCCACGATGGTGACGTCGCCTTTCGGGTTGCCCGCAACGGGCGCAGCCGGGTCGTTGAGGATCATTTCCTTAGACACGTCGGCATTCTGCCCGAGAGCCGTGCGGTGCATGAGAGGCACCGCCAGGGCCGCGCCCCCCAATGTGATCATGGCGCCGCGACGCGTGAGAGTAGGCATACGGGATCTCCTTTTCGTGTGAGCCGGACAGGGTGGGACCCTGCCTGGACGCGAGACCCGCGCCCGTCACCTTAAGGCTGGCTTAAGGTCGGCGGCAGATTGCGGTTGTTCTGTTGAAGTCGAGCAGGTTACGATGAGAGTTTTGGTAGTCGAAGACGACGCAGTATTGATGAACGGGTTGCAAGTTGGCCTCGGCCTGGCCGGCTTCACTGTGGACGCCGTTTCCACCTGCGTGGATGCCTCGGCTGCGCTGCGCAGCTCGGCCTTCGATGCGGTGGTTCTCGATCTGATGCTTCCGGACGGGTCCGGTCTCGACGTTCTGAACGAGCTTCGAGGACGGGCGGTGGGAACGCCGGTGCTGCTGCTGACCGCGCGTGACAGCATCCCCGACCGCATTGCCGGTCTCGATGCCGGCGCAGACGACTATCTCGGCAAACCCTTCGACCTGAACGAGGTCGCCGCCCGTCTGAGGGCCTTGACGAGACGGGGCAACGGCGGCGCCTCGGCTTGCCGCATCTGGCGCGATCTGCGCCTCGACCCTGCGACGATGGCGGTCTCGAAATCGGGCGAGGGTGTGCGGCTCTCCCGCCGCGAGTTCTCCATTCTGCACGCGCTGATGGAGCGGCCGGGCCAGATCCTGTCGAAATCGCAGCTCGAGGACCGGCTCTATGGTTGGCAGGAGGACGTGGAGAGCAACACGATCGAGGTTCACATCCACAATCTGCGACAGAAGCTCGGCCCTGGCGTCATCGAAACCGTGCGCGGGGTGGGCTACAGGCTGGCGGAGGACAGCATATGAAATCGATCCGAAGCCGGCTCTTCATGATCCTGATGATCACGACGGGCGTCGTTTGGATGTCGGCGATCGCCTGGATCTATCTCAGCACGCGAGCCGAGGTGGAACGCGTCCTCGATGCTCGCCTGATCGAGGCGGCGCGTATGGTGAGTTCGCTGATCACCAGCCAGGAGATCGATCCGAAGCGCGCAGCCCAGATTCCGGCCGTCGAGCCGACGATGCATGCGTCTTATGATAGGCAGCTATCCTGCCAAATATGGGCGCTGGACGGCACCTTGGTGGGCCGCTCCGACGCGGCCCCGGCAACGCCGCTGTCTGATGCACAGGACGGCTTTTCCGAGACCCTTATCGGGGGCGAAACCTGGCGCGTCTATGCGGTGGTCAACACCGATCTCGGCATGCGAGTCCTCGTCGGAGACAATATGCGCGTTCGCGATCGGCTGGTGGCCGATGTGATCCGGGGTCTTGCACTGCCTGCATTGCTGATCTTGCCGATCCTGGCCGGGCTGATTTGGCTGAGCGTGAGGAAAGGTCTCGGTCCCCTCAACAACATGGCTCACGCGCTGGAGACGCGGTCCGCCTCCGATCTGAGCGCCCTGCCCGACGTCGATACGCCTTCCGAGATCAAGCCGGTCATCCGCTCGCTCAACGGTCTCTTCGGGCGGGTGCATGCGGCCCGAGAACGGGAGCGCGATTTTACAGCCTTCGCAGCGCATGAGCTGCGTACGCCGATCGCCGGACTGAAGACTCAGGCGCAGGTGGCGCTCGGGAGCGAGGATCCGGGCATTCGTGCGAACGCCCTGCGTCAGATCGTGGTCGGCGTGGACCGGACGTCTCGGCTGATGCGACAGCTCACCGACCTGACGAATGCCGAAAGGGGCGAGACCGACAGCGACAATCATCGTGTCAATTTGGGCAAATTGGCCAGCCGGCTCGCAGATGACATCCGCCAGCACTACCCGGGCGCTGCGCTCCTCGAGATCGACGAAAAACTGCATGACATAGACCTTGATATCGATCCGTCACTGTTCATGCTCGCGACGCGGAACCTCATGGAAAATGCCGTTCTGCATTCCCGCGTTGAAAGCCCTGTCCATTGTGGCATGAGGCTTGAAGGCGACGGCGTCGCACTGACGATCGACGACAGCGGACCGGGAATACCTGAAGACGAACTGCCCAAGGTTTGCGAGAGGTTCTATCGCGGTCGCAACAAGACCGCGATGGGAAGTGGGCTGGGCCTCGCGATTGCCGACCTCGCGGCGAAGCGGCTCGGCGGGAGCCTGTCTCTGAAAAACCGTCCAGAGGGAGGTTTCCGCGCTGAACTGCACCTCAACGCCGCTCCAAGTTCGACAACGCCCCGCGGCGAGTTCCGCCACAACGACGGGGAGCTATCGCCCCTCCCGGTTGTGGCGGATGCGAAGGGGGATAGGCTCGCTCATGAGAGATAGGCTCGCGAAGCGCCGCGAGGCAATCGATGTACGCCATCTCTGCTACTTCGTGGCAGCGGCCGAGCAGGGCAGCTTTAGAAAAGCCGGCGCGGCTTCAGGGGTGCAGGAGTCGGCGATCAGCCGATCTATACGAGACCTCGAAGATCAGGTTGGCGCCTCACTGTTCCATCGGCGTAGCAGCGGCGTCACCCTCACTTACGCTGGGCAGCGCTTTCTCCCTCAGGCGCGTCGCATTCTTCGGGATATCGGTCACAGCGTTGAGGACGTGGCGAGGATCGGGCGTGTAGAGAACGGGCGGCTTAAGATCGGAATATTCTCGTCCCTAGCGTCAGGCTTTCTGGCGAATCTGCTGCTCGCTTACGACAGCGCCCATGCGAAGGTCCATATAGAGTTCATCGAAGGAAATCCTGACGAACATATCGCGGCGGTGCGTCAATTCCAGATCGACGTCGCGTTCTTGACCGGCACACGGGTCTGGCCGGGGTGTGAAACAGACCAGCTTTGGTTCGAACGGGTGTTTGTCGTGCTTCCCGAAGGGCATGCGCTTTCTGAGAAACCGGTGGTGGGCTGGAGTGACCTCACCATGGAGCAATTTATCGTCAGTGATGTCGCGCCCGGCCCTGAGATTCACGACTACCTCGTAAAGCGACTCGCTGATCTGGGTCATCATCCGTACATACAGCCTCAGTCAGTCGGGAGAGATAATCTTCTCTCGCTCGTAGCTGTTGGACGTGGCCTGACGGTCGTCAGTGAAGCGATGGCGGCAGCACGGCTTCCGGGGATCACCTATCGACCCATTGTCGATGAAATTCTTCCTTTCAGCGCGATCTGGTCTGCCAGGAATGATAACCCGGCATTTCGCAGCTTGCTAAGCATGGCAAGGAAGATGTCGAAATCAGCAATAGCCTACATGATGCTGGTGCTCACTCTGCCCATTTGAACTGTTGTTCCAAATAGCGCTCGGTCATGGTTGCAGATCTCAATTATCCTCTTCTAGGGCAGACGCCGCGCCTTGGCGAACCCGCGATCGGTTGCGATGAACCGATCAAGCATTGGTACGATCAAGCGCACCGGATCAGCGACAGATTGGCCCGACTCACGCGCCAGGATTTCGGCATAGGCGATGAGATCACGGTGGAGTTGTGCGGGCAATTCCACCGTGACTTTGACGGGCTTATCGTCGGCGATCGGTCCAAGTTTCAGTTTTGCCACAGTCAGCCTCTGTAGGGTTCAAGGACGAGATCGCGCGTGACGATAACGCGAACGGGGAAGCCCGGCCGGATGGTCAACGTCGGTGCGACCTGCAATTGGCGCCGGACGATCTGCTGACCGGCGTCGTTGATGGTGTCCTGTGCGCCGTCGCGGATAGCGCGGACCAGGCGGTCCTCATCGCTGACCGCCAGTTCCGTGCCGACCGCGAGCAGCGTGGAGAGACCGGCCGCTTTGGCGAGATCCCACCAGTGATAATCGACCCCATCCTCGAGACCAGCGTATCCTTGCGTGTCGGCGCCCGGCTGGCGTTCGAGGACGATGGAGCGGCCGTTCGGGAAGATCAGCCGGTTCCAGACCAGCAGCGCCCGTCTTTGCCCGAACTGCACGTTGTTGTCGTACTGGCCGACAATCCGCGTGCCTTGCGGGATCAGAAGCAATCTGCCGGTCGGACTGTCGTAGATGTTTTCCGTCACCTGCGCAGTGATCTGGCCAGGCAGATCGGAGCGAATGCCGGTGATGAGCGCGGCTGAGATCACCGCCCCGGCCTGAAGGATGAACGGCGAAGCCGGAGCTATGACCCGATCCGATGATGTGGTCCGGCGATCAACCGGTGCATTCAGAAACGCAAGCTGCCGATCCTGGGCGGTCTGCTGACCGGATTGCCCCGCGAGCCCGGCGAGATCGAAGCCGGGAACGTTCGGCATGGTTGAGCCGCCGGGTGTCGTCGCTGTCGAGCCGGGTTGGGTCTGAAAGAACACGCGGCTGGTGCGCGCAGCCTCTTCCTCGGCCCGCCGGCGCTGCTCAGCCTCGTCAACGGTCGGTGTTGTGATCGTCGGCGGGACCACGGGCTGGCCCCGGTTCTGGGCGTCGAGGATCGGGCGGCCGAGATCACCGGGCAGCGGCGGGCCGAGAACAGGTCCGGTATAGTCGCGCGGAAGGCCGGCGAGGCCATCTGCGGTCTGGCGATTGTTGGTCGAATAAAGTTCTTCGCCGCCTTGACCTCCATCGCGGGTCTGGAGTGCGTAGATTAGCGCGCCGCCGATGCCAACGAGCCCGACGGCCGTAATGCTTGCCAACACCCTCCGCGAAAGGCGCGTGACGCGCGGTGCCTCGGCGCGAAGACGCATGGGAGCTGTATTGTCGGTATTGTTCTCGCTCACGATGCGGGTCTCCCGTCGGTGCGGACAATCCTGACGACCTGCTGTTTGTCGCCGCCGCCAAGGCGGAGCTCGGCAGCGCCGAACAGGCGATCGACGATCAGGATGTGCTGGTGAATACGGCTGTTGACGAGTTGCGCTTCGCCATCGGGACCGATGACGAAGATCGGCGGCATTTCGCCCTGGACGATCCCGCGCGGAAACTCGACATAGACCCTGCGGCCGTCGTCATAGACGGAGACGGGTTTCCAGGGCGGATTCCCGCCGGTCAAACCGTATCGGTAGTTGCGGGCCGCAACGGCCGGGATGACCGGCGTCGCCGGAATGCTCTGGCCTTGACCGGCGCGCGGCCGCGGATAGGACCAGGCGACGGACGGCATATAGGGCTTCGCGCCGGAACGCAGCTCGATCATGTAAACACGCCGGTCTGTAGTCACGACGAGATTGGTCGTGATGTCCGGCCGGGAAGGCTTCACGAGAATATGGACGCGGCGGGTCGTTCCGCTGCCGCTCTCGGTGTCGCCGATAATCCAGCGGGCGGTATCGCCAGCCGCGATCGGTCCGGCCCCTGTCAGCGACTCTCCCGGTTCCAGCGCGATGTCGGTGATCTGCCCAGGAGCCGCGTAGACCTGATAGAGCGCTCCTTCCGACCAGGGATATACCTGGATCGCGTTGAAGTAGCCCTCTCGGCGCGGCTGCACGCGAGCGGCAGCGTTGGCGTTCTCGACGCGAGCGACTGGTGTGCTGGCCGCCGTGCCGCCCTTTGCCGGCGTCCAGGCCGGAGGGATGTGGATCGGACGGGGCCGATCGTCCGTCACCGATGCCGGAACGGCCGGCAAAGCCGGAACATCTCGATCGTAGCTGATCTCCGGCGGCTTTTGCGGCGTGGCACAACCAGCCAACGCGGTGGCGGAAAGCAGCAGAACCGGGAGTACGGATTTACGGAAAACCGGAATGGCGGGGTTACGGAAAGCCGATTTCATTGGCTCATCTCCCGCGACCAGTTGATGGCGTTGATGTAAATTCCGAGCGGATTGACCTTCAGCCGCTCGGCATCGCGCGGAGGCTGGATGACGATGGTCAGGATCGCGGTCCATCGCTCGGTCGCGCCGAGCTGGCCATTCTCGAAATGCCGTTGCGTCCACGCGACGCGGAAGCTGTCCGGAGAAGCGCGGATGACGCTGGAAACCTCGACGGCGATCTGCTGCTTGCCGACCTTCGTGAAGGGATCGTTGGCGCGGGCATAGTCGTTAAGCGCAGCCGCGCCCCGATCAGTCGTCCACTCATAGGCCCTGAGCCAGTTCTGGCGGACGATGATCGGATCGGCGGGAATGCTTCTGGTCTGCTCGATGAAGCGTGCGAGATGCCACGCCACCTGTGGATCGGTCGGACGATAGTCCGCCGCGGCCGGGGCGACGGTCTGGGCCTGACCCAGATTGTCTACTTGAACCACCCAGGGAACCACTGTCCCACGCGCGGACTGATAGACCAGCGCGGAAGCGAAGCCCGCTGACAGGATCAGCGAACCGAACGCCATGTAGCGCCAGTTCCTCGCCTGCACGCGCGCTGACCCAAGACGTTCGTCCCAGACTTGTGCGGCCTTCTGGTAAGGTGTTTCCGGTTGAGGTGTCTTGCCGTAATGCACGGCCGGTCGTTTGAAGAGATTCATGAACGGTCACTTTCGGAGAGATTGACGGATGCGCCGGACCCATGGCTGTCGCCCGAGCGAACGGCATGGGCGGCGGCGCTGACGCCGTGGGCGACATGGCTGCCGCGCTTCATGCGCTGGGCCCATGCCGGCGGCTGATCGGGTGTGGTTGCGGGAGCGACGGAAGCGGGATCGGATTCGCCAGTGCCCGCGCCAGACGAGAAGGAGCCGCCGGTGGCGCTGACGCCTGCACGCGCGCCGTCGGAGAAGCTGGATTTCATGCTTTCCGAGGCGCGGGACGCGGCACGGCGCAACGGGGAAACGGAGGCCGATCCGGCGGCGCGTGCTACGCCTCCGAGGCCGGACGCGACGCCGGACGCGCCCGACTGTCCCATAGAGCCCAATGTGTAGGCCGACGATGCCGCGCCGGCCGCCGCAGCGCCACCACGCGCGGCAGCGGCGCCGCCGGAAAGAAGAGCGGCTCCGCCCTTCGCGGCCAGTACCGCGCCGCCGCCAGCAGCGAGTGCCGCACCGCCGACAGCAAGGCCGGTGCCAACCGCGGCGCCTGCGCCAAGCTGCGGGCCGCCGCTGACAAGACCGGAGGCAATACCGGGACCGAAGATGCCAAGGCCGACGAGCGAGAGCGCCGCAAGAACGATGGCCATGGCGTCGTCGATGCTCGGGGTCTGGCCGCCGAAGCCTTGCGTGAACTGACTGAACAGCGTTGAGCCGATGCCGACGATGACAGCGAGGACCAGGACCTTGATGCCGCTGGAAATCACATTGCCAAGCACGCGCTCGGCCATGAAGGCGGTCTTGCCGAAGAGGCCGAACGGGATCAGGACGAAACCGGCGAGCGTCGACAACTTGAACTCGATCAGCGTCACGAAGAGCTGGATCGCCAGAATGAAGAAGGCGAGGATGACCAGCGCCCAGGCAAACAAAAGGCAGACGATCTGGATCAGGTTCTCGAAAACCGCGATCCAGCCCATCAGGGGCGATATCGCGTCGAGCAAGGGACGCGCGGCATCGAGGCCGGTCTGTGCGACCTTGCCTGGACGAAGCAGATCCTGCGCAGTGAAGCCGGTGCCGGAGGCTTTCAGTCCGAGGCCGGCGAAGCTGTCGAAGACAATCTTGGCGAGGTTGTTCCAGTTGGATATCAGGTAGGCGAACACCCCGACAAACAAGGTCTTCTTCACCAGACGGGCGATGATGTCGTCGTCGGCGCCCCAGCTCCAGAAGAGAGCGGCCAGCGTCACGTCGATCACGATCAGGGTGGTGGCGACAAACGCCACCTCGCCGCCGAGCAGACCGAACCCGCTGTCGATATAGCGGGTGAAGGTTCCGAGAAATGTGTCGATAACGCCGGAGCCGCCCATGCTTCACCGCCCTTCGCTGGAGGACGGCGACGCCGGTGCAGAGGACGGACGCAGGAAACGGTCGCGGGTTTCCGCCCAGACGCGCAGGCATTCGGGGTCATTCGCGGCTTGCTGGCCAAGCTGCTGGCACCGGCGCTGCCCCGCGCGCAGCGGATCGTGCGAGGGTTCGATGACGCGCGTGGAGAAATCCTCTTTCGGGTCCTCCTTTCGGGTCAGTTCGACGACCGCCGCCGTAATGGCGACGGCGACGAACACGACAGCGCCCAGCCGGGCCAGCATCTTGCCGTCCATAAGCCCGCCCTCAGTTGCCGTTGAACATCTGCGCGTTGCCCGGCTGGTAGCCCGAGCCCGGCGTCAGGAAGCGGCGGCGCTGTTCCCGTCCCTGCTCCGCCGCAGCCGTGCGCTCGGCTTCGGTCAGCGCGCCGGCACGCCCGTTGGCCGCAAGCAAGGCGACCAGATCGGAAAGCTGCTGCGACTGGAGTGCGAGGAGCTGGTTGCCGGCCTGCGTCGCCTGAAGCGCGCCCGTTGCGCCCTGGCTCTGGCTCACCAGGTCGCTCATCTGCGTGCGGTTGGTGTCGATGTTGCCGACGACACCCGCCTGGACGCGCATGGCGTCCTGAAGGCCGCCGACCGTGTTCTGCCAGCGCGATCGTGCATCGGAGACGAGTTGCTGATCCGTGGCCGACATGGAGACGTTGCCGTATTTCTGGCTGAACATCTGGTCGATCTGCTGGACGTTGAAGGCGATGCCCTGCGCCTGCTGGAGAAGCTGCTGCGTCTTCTGGACATTCTGCTGCAAGGTCTGGAGAGCGGAGAAAGGCAGGTTCGCCAGATTGCGCGCCTGGTTGATCAGCATCGTCGCTTCGTTCTGAAGCGAGGTGATCTGGTGCGTGATCTGTTCCAGAGTGCGCGCAGCCGTCAGCACATTCTGCGCGTAGTTGCTCGGATCGAACACGATCCGCCACGCATAGGCGGGCGAGGTCACGACGGAAGAGAAGGCGATCGGTGCGGCGAGTGCGGTTGCGGCAAGCAGAACTGCGCGCAGGCGGAAACGGGAGGTCGTCATGATAGAGGTTCCTTTTGGGATTGGAGGACGGTCGTCTGGACGTTCGGGATCAGATCGACGGCCCAGCCGACCTCGCGAGCGGCGAGCCACGCCGTGAGGAAGCCGTCGCGTCCGTTCTCGGCGACGATCTGGGCAATCAGCGTCTGATCGGACTTGGAAGATGCGGCACAGAGCGCGAGCCCGACTTCGGACAGGCCGAGCTCGAACAGACGATTGCCGCGCCGGGACTGGCAGTAGTAGTCGCGCTTGGGCGTCGCTCGCGCGAGGATCTCGATCTGACGGTCATTGAGACCGAAGCGGCGATAGATGGCGGTGATCTGCGGTTCGACTGCCCGTTCGTTCGGCAGGAGCAGTCGCGTCGGGCAACTTTCGATGATGGCCGGGGCAATGTCCGAATTGTCGATGTCGCTGAGCGACTGGGTGGCGAAGATGACCGAGGCGTTTTTCTTGCGCAGCGTCTTGAGCCACTCGCGGAGCTGGCCGGCGAAGCCTTCGTCGTCTAGCGCCAGCCAGCCTTCGTCGATGATGAGCAGCGTCGGCCGCCCGTCCAGCCTGTCGCCGATGCGGTGGAAGAGATAGGCGAGCACAGCAGGCGCAGCGCCCGTCCCGACCAGCCCCTCGATCTCGAATGCCTGCACGTCGGCCGAGCCGAGATGTTCGGCTTCGGCATCGAGCAAGCGGCCATAGGGACCGCCGACGCAGAAAGGGCGGAGCGCCTGTTTGAGGTCGTTGGACTGGAGAAGGACGCTGAGGCCGGTGATCGTGCGCTCACCGATCGGCGCCGAGGCGAGCGAGGTGAGCGCCGTCCAGATGTGCTCCTTTGCCTCCGGGGTGATTTTAATCCCTTCCCGCAGAAGGATCGCGACGATCCAGTCGGCGGCCCAGGCGCGCTCATAGGTGTCGTGAATGCGGGCCAGCGGCTGAAGCGATACCGAGGATTCCGATCCTTCGGTCAGGCCGCCGCCGAGATCGTGCCAGTCGCCGCCCATGGCGAGCGATGCGGCGCGGATCGAACCGCCGAAGTCGAAAGCGAAGACCTGGCTGCGGAGGTAACGGCGAAATTGCAAGGCCATGAGGGCGAGCAGCACGGATTTGCCCGCCCCTGTTGGGCCGACGACGAGCGTGTGGCCGACATCGCCGACATGCAAAGAAAGCCGGAACGGGGTCGAACCTTCGGTTCTGCCGTAAAGCAGCGGGGGCGCATCGAAGTGTTCATCCCGTTCCGGCCCCGCCCACACGGCAGAGAGGGGGATCATGTGGGCGAGATTGAGCGTCGAGATCGGCGGCTGGCGCACGTTTGCATAGACATGGCCGGGCAGACTGCCGAGCCAGGCGTCCACCGCGTTGACCGTCTCGATCATGGCCGTGAAGTCGCGGCCCTGGATGACCTTCTCGACCAGCCGCAGCTTTTCGTCGGCAAGGCGCGGATCGGCATCCCAGACCGTGATCGTGGCGGTGACATAGGCCATGCCGGCTACGTCGGCGCCGAGCTCCTGCAAGGCCATGTCCGCGTCGGCGGCCTTGTTCGCGGCGTCGGTGTCCACCAGCACCGATTGCTCGTTGGTCATCACCTCCTTGAGGATCGCGGCAATCGACTTGCGCTTGGCGAACCATTGCCGCCTGATCTTGGTGAGCAGCTTGGTCGCGTCGGTCTTGTCGAGGAGGATCGCGCGCGTCGACCAGCGATACGGGAAGGCCAGCCGGTTCAGATCGTCGAGCAGGCCGGGCGTCGTCGCGGTCGGGAAGCCGACGACGGTCAGCACACGCAGATTCTGATCGCCAAGACGCGGCTCCAGACCGCCGGTGAGCGGCTGATCGGCGAGCAGCGCGTCGAGATAGATCGGCGTTTCCGGTACGCGGACACGATGGCGTTTCGTCGACACGCTGGAATGCAGGTAGGTCAGCGTCTCGCTGTCATCGAGCCAACCGCAGGACGGCATGAAACCGTCAAGTAGGGCCAGCACGCGATCGGTGCGGTCGGTGAAGGCGCGCAGGATCTCGTGCGGGTCGACGCCCGAGCGCTCACGCCCTTCGTAAAGCCAGGACTCGGTACGTGCGGCTTCCTCGGCCGGCGGAAGAAACAGGAAGGTGAGGAAGTAGCTCGATACGAAATGTGCGCCAGCTTCTTCGAAGTCGGCCTTGCGCTCGGCATCGACCAAAGCCGACGCGGGATCGGGAAAGATGTTGTCGGGATAGGTGGCGGCCTCGTACCGTTGTGCCTCGATGAAAATGCTCCAGCCCAGGCCAAGGCGGCGGAAAGCGTTGTTGATGCGGCTCGCAACGGCAACCAGCTCGGCCGCGACGGAGGAATCCAGATCCGGACCCCGAAAGCGGGCCGTGCGCTGAAACGAGCCATCCTTGTTCAGCACGATGCCGGGAGCGACCAGAGCGACCCATGGCAAATAGTCGGCGAGGCGAGCGGCAGTGCGACGATATTCGGCGAGATTCATCATGGCCGCCTCCTCACACCGCGAGGAAAGCCGGAATGCGCAGATGCCTGCGCCCGACCTCGACAAAGAGTGGATCGCGACGGGCCGCCCAGACGGCCACGAAATGACCGATTGCCCAGATGGCGAGGCCGACGAGCCAGAGGCGCAGGCCGAGGCCCACGGCCCCGGCCGGCGCAGGCCGAGGCCCACGGCCCCGGCCAACGTGCCGTTCATGATCGCGATGGAGCGCGGTGCACCGCCCAGCAGGATGTGCTCGGTCAAGGCGCGATGGACGGGCACCGAAAAGCCCGGCACCGCGTCGAGTTGTTCGAAGACCGCCGCCATCAGACAAGTACCCCGCCGCCGAAGCTGAAGAAGCTGAGGAAGAACGAGCTGGCCGCGAAGGCGATCGACAGACCGAATACGATCTGGATCAGGCGGCGGAAGCCGCCGCTGGTGTCGCCGAAGGCGAGCGCCAGGCCGGTGGCGATGATGATGATCACCGCCACGATCTTGGCGACCGGCCCCTCGATCGACTGGAGGATCTGTTGAAGCGGCTGTTCCCACGGCATGGAGGAGCCGGAGGCATGGGCCGGCGGCGTGGCGGCCAGCATCATGATGGTGAAGAGCGCGGTCGAACTGGCGAGACGCCGGTAGCTGCCGCGCATGATCGAGCCGGCGGGCAGATCTGGACCGATGGGCACGGGCGACAGGACGGGCGGATTGGTCACATTCGGAACGACGGGCGAATTCATTCAGCTTCTCCATTCGAGGTGGTTGCGGGGATGATGCGGTAGTCGCCGGTGGCGGGATCGATGCCGTCGACGCGCGCGAGCTCGGCCAGCCGGCGCGACAAGCCGCGGCCGGAGAGGACGGCGACGAGATCGATGGTCTCGGCGATCAGCGCGCGCGGGACCGTGACGACGGCTTCCTGGATGAGTTGCTCGAGGCGACGCAGCGCGCCGATGCCGGAGCCGGCGTGGATCGTGCCGATGCCGCCGGGATGGCCGGTGCCCCAGGCTTTGAGCAGGTCGAGGGCTTCTGAGCCGCGGACCTCGCCAATGGGAATGCGGTCGGGCCGCAGGCGCAGCGAGGAGCGGACGAGATCGGAAAGCGTGGCAACGCCATCCTTGGTCCGCATCGCGACTAGGTTCGGCGCTGCGCATTGCAGCTCGCGGGTATCCTCAATGATGACGACGCGATCTGCTGTCTTCGCCACCTCGGCGAGCAGCGCGTTGGTCAGCGTTGTCTTGCCGGTAGAAGTGCCCCCAGCGACGAGTATGTTGGCGCGGGACTGGACCGCTGCGCGCAGCTTCACCGCCTGGTCGGCCGTCATGATGCCGGCGGCCACATAATCGTCGAGCGTGAAGACCGCGACAGCCGGCTTGCGAATAGCGAAGGCGGGTGACGCTACGACTGGTGGAAGCAGGCCCTCAAAACGCTCACCTGTTTCCGGCAACTCGGCCGAGACGCGCGGCGAGCGGGCGTGAACCTCCGCACCGACATGATGCGCGACCAGACGCACGATGCGCTCGCCATCGGCGGCCGTCATCGTCTCGCCGGTATCGGCCAGCCCTTCGGAAAGCCGATCCACCCAGATGCGCCCATCGGGATTCAGCATCACCTCGACCACCGCCGGGTCTTCCAGAAACCGCGCGATGGCGCTGCCGAGCGCGGTGCGCAGCATGCGCGCGCCACGCTGGCTCGCTTCCTGTCTGTGATGAGTGGATGCCATCTCGTCCCCGTTTCTCGTGGGGACGCAACAGATGATCCCCGGATCGGGGATGATTAAAAGAGCCCGGAATCAGGCCGATTCAACAAGTTTCGGTCGTAGTAGTAGCGTGGCGTGCAAATACAGGAGAACGGCGGTGCGCCCCTGTTCTTGAACTGGTCGTATCGATTCCCAGATGCCGCGCGCGAGGTGTTCACGCGTCCGATTCGGGCACATCTTCCGAAATCTCTTGCCGAAGCTTCGGCCCCTGCGCCAGACGCCGGCCAAGCGCGGTGATGAACGCCTCGTAACGCTCGCTGGATTTGGCACGCGCTGCCTGCGCCGCCGGCTCCGGCAAGGCGGGCGTCGTGGTTATCCAGAAGCGGATGAACACCGCAAGGGTCTCGACGGCGATGCCGACGTCCCGTTCCAGGCGCGTCATGCGGCGGTCGATCTGGTCGAGGCGCTTGGCGACGATCGCCTCCCGCCGCTCGGCATCGTCCGGCGAGAGAAACGACGCGATGGCCGCCTCCGCGATCATGGATTGCGATTGATCGCGCCGGGCGGCAAAATCCGCCAGCGTCTTCTCGACATCGGGGTCCAGATAGACCGTGGTCTTTATCTTCTTCCGGTGACTGGTCATGGCGCCTACAGTTCCATGCCGTCATTCGGATCGAGCGAGACCTGCCGTGCGACGCCCTGCATCTGGCGGATCATGCGCTGGTTTCGCACGGCATCCTCATCGATGTCGTCAGGCGGCTCGATCTCGAACTCGTTCTCGATCGGCGCTTTCTTTTCTACCGGCTTTACCCGGTGGAGCTCGTGCTGCAGCCGCCGTTCGGATTCGGTCGGGTCCTGGTCGTCGGATCGGCCTGCCGGTTGCGCATCGAGCGCTTCCGGCCGCGCCGGGATCGGCAGGCTGGTCCAGTCGTCCGGACGAATCTGTTCCGGGCGCTTCAAGGCGGGCGGCGCCAGAAGACGTTCGCGGAAACGGGCATCCTCATAATAGCGCGCCTTTTTCGCCCGGATCGGCGGAATGCCGGCGACCATGACGATCTCGTCGGCCGGCGGAAGCTGCATGATCTCGCCCGGCGTGAGCAACTGGCGGGCGGTTTCCGAGCGAGACACCATCAGGTGGCCGAGCCAGGGCGACAGACGATGCCCGGCATAGTTTTTCATGGCCTTCATCTCGGTGGCCGTCCCGAGGGCGTCCGAGACGCGCTTGGCCGTCCGCTCGTCGTTCGTCGCGAAGCTCACGCGAACATGGCAGTTGTCGAGGATCGAATTGTTCGGCCCATAGGCTTTCTCGATCTGGTTCAGCGATTGCGCGATCAGGAAGCTCTTCAACCCATACCCCGCCATGAAGGCCAGCGCGGTCTCGAAAAAGTCGAGGCGGCCGAGCGCCGGAAACTCATCGAGCATGAGGAGGAGACGATGGCGCCCGGTCTTCGCCTGGAGCTCTTCGGTCAGGCGACGGCCGATCTGATTGAGTAGCAGGCGGATCAGCGGCTTGGTCCGGTTGATGTCGCTGGGCGGCACGACGAGGTAGAGCGTCGTCGGAAGCTCGCCGCCGACGATGTCGCTGATCCGCCAGTCGCAGCGCCGCGTGACCTCGGCAACAACAGGATCGCGGTACAATCCGAGAAACGACATGGCGGTTGATAGAACGCCGGAGCGCTCATTGTCGGATTTGTTGAGGAGCTCGCGCGCCGCGCTGGCCACGACAGGGTGTGGACCGGCCTCGCCCAGATGCGCGGTCTTCATCATAGCACGCAGCGTCGACTCCACCGGGCGCTTCGGATCGGAGAGGAAGTTGGCGACGCCGGCCAGCGTCTTTTCCGGCTCTGCATAGAGGACATGCAGGATTGCGCCGACCAGAAGTGAATGGCTGGTCTTTTCCCAGTGATTTCTTTTGTCCAGGCTCCCCTCGGGATCGACGAGAATGTCGGCGATGTTCTGGACGTCGCGAACCTCCCATTCGCCCCGGCGGACCTCGAGCAACGGATTGTAGGCGGAGGATTTGGGATTGGTCGGATCGAACAGCAGCACACGGCCATGGAGTGACCGGAAGCCCGCGGTCAGCGTCCAGTTCTCACCCTTGATATCATGGACGATGGCCGAGCCCGGCCAGGTGAGGAGCGACGGCACGACGAGACCGACACCCTTGCCGGATCGGGTAGGCGCAAAGCACAGCACATGCTCCGGCCCATCATGGCGCAGATACTCGCGATGGTATCGGCCGAGTACCACGCCATCGGGATCGAGCAGACCCGCAGCCTCGATCTCGGGCTTCTCTGCCCAGCGGGCCGAGCCATAGGTGGCGACATTCTTTTGTTCGCGCGCCCGCCAGACCGACATGCCGATGGCGACCGCGATCGCGATGAAACCGCCCGACGCGGCGATCATGCCGCCGGTCGCGAATATGCTCGGCGCATAGGCGTCGTAAAAGTACCACCACCACATGATAGCGGCCGGAAAATAGACCGGAACGCCGAAGAGCCTGAACCACGGCTCGCCGAGCTGCGCCTGATAGCCGAGGCTCCACGCAACATACTGCGTCGCGCCCCAGGTGGTAACGAGCACGATCAGGAAGACGATCGTGATCTGTCCCCAGAGGATCTTGGTGCCGGACATAGCGAGGCTCCTTTCTGACGGGTGTTAGAGGCCGATCCCCCGCTTGCGGCCGAAGTCCCAGTCGACGCCGCCATCGTCGCGGGCGACGCCGGAGACGTGGCGGCCGATCTGCTTTTCGAGAGAGGGAGACCAGGGGACGAGCTGGAAGCCGAGGCCGTCGTCGATCATGGCGAAGCGGCCGGAGGCGAGCGTGAAGCGCTGGCGATAGGAGCCGGCGACATACTCGCCGCCGTCGGCATGGTTGAATGGCAGGCCGGTCTCGGCGGCGAGCTTTTCGCCCAGCGCACTGACCTCGCGATCGCGTAGCGTGTTGAGCAGACGCCGCGCGAAGACGACGCGCCCGCCCTGCCGTTCGGCGAGACCTTCGCCGATCAGGTGCTCGGCGCGTTGCTCGAGGGCCCGCTGCACCTCGGCGCCGAAGCCACCCTCCGAGAGCGCGATGGGCTCGCGGGCAACCGCCTGCCGATCGAGCCAGGTCGCACCCGCTGCGTTGACCTGAGAGTGGATATCCAGATCGGAGCGGACGGCGAGCGCGACGCGGCGCTGACCTTGCGCATCCTCGTAGGCGCGCAGCTCGACGATCGATCCGGGTGGGCTGTCGCCAGCGGCATCGAGATGCGGCAGCTTAATATGATGGGGGCGGCCGTCGACGCCGTCGACCACGGCATAGGCCGTGCCCTTCAGTTCGTCATCCAGACCGCGTTCGAGCAGGCGACCGACAACGGGCACGTCGAGGCTTTCCCCGGCGAGCACATAGCTTGCCGACCCGCGCTCGATGCCGCGTTCGGTGAGAGCGCGGTGCATGCGCTTGATGATGTCGCCGCGCTCGCCGAGCTCGCGCAGGACGCTCTCCGCCTCGGGCCTGATGAACCATTGCGAATGGCCGACCTGTCCCGCGACACCGAGAATTTCCAGCGTTCGCAGCCGGCCGACCTTCAAGGCGTGGAATTCGTCCGGCTGTCGGTCGGCGCGGGGCGCGAGGTCGATGATGCCGGACTTGCCGGCGTCGCGGACAAGCTGGCGGTCAAGCTGCGTCCAGCGTTCGGTCTCGATCTGGCTTTCGAGAGTGCGGCGGATATCGAGATCGGTGCGCGGTCCCAACTCCTGGGTGATGAGCTCGCGCGCCCGGTCGCGCATGCCCTCCTTGATGTAGTCGCGCGAGATCACGAGGTCCTGGCCGTCGTCCCTCACGCCGCGCACAATCAGGTGGACATGCGGATGCTCGGTGTTCCAGTGATCGACGGCCACCCAGTCGAGCTTCGTGCCGAGATCCTTTTCCATCTGGCCGACGAGATCGCGCGTGAAGGATCTGAGGTCTGCCATGTCCGGCGCGTCGTCGGGCGAGACGATGAAACGGAAATGATGCCGGTCATCGCCACAGCGCTCAGCGAAGGCGCGGGCGTCGGCATTCTCCGTTCCCGGCCCGAACAGCCGCGCCTTCTCCCCGTCACGGGTCACGCCGTCGCGGCGCAGATAGTCCAGATGCGTTCCGAGCGGTGCTGATCGAGCGGTATGGCGGACCACACGCGCCTTGACGACGGCGCCGCGCGTGCGCGACGTGATGAGGCGATTGGCCTGGATGCTGGCGCGCTGGCCGCGCCCGAAGCGCGAACGGTTGCCGGAGGTGACGCGGCCGGATCGCGAGACGCCGTCCTGCCATCGTCCGGTTGCTGCGCCTGCCGCCACCCCGGGCGTCCTCCACGACACGCCAGCGCACGATGGGATGCGAAGCGCCGCAGGGCCGCTCATGGCCGGTCTCCAGCGGTATTCCGGGCGACGAACAGCCCCTCGGGCTGTCCGGCGACAAGCATCTGCGGCATCGCCGGGACGGGTGAATGGGCGTCGTCCGGCGAGCGGTCCGCGGCCGCGGGATCGGCGCTGGAAGCGCCGTCATCGCGCCCGACGATGATCGCCGCCTCGCGCCAGTCGAGCGGCCGGGCGACCGTCGAACCGCTCTTCGAAGGGCGCTCGCCGCGCAGCGCGGGCGCGAGCGAAGCGACATAAGCCCGCGTCTCGGCGGGCAGCGCTCGGCCCTTCGAACGATGCTCATCGTAGCGCGCCGGGCCGGCATTGTAGGCCGCGAGCATGGCGGCGATGTCGCCATAGCGATCCCACATCTCGCGCAGGTACGCAGTACCCGCGAGGATGTTGTCGCGCGTATCGTAAGGATTGCGGCCGAGGCCGTGGCGGATGCGAAGCTCGGCCCAGGTGTCCGGCATGACCTGCATCAGACCCATCGCACCGGCCGAGGAGACGGCCCGCACGTCGCCCGCGCTCTCGGCGCGCATGACGGCGACGATCCATGCTGGCGGAATGCCGAAGCGGCGCGATGCCTCGGCGATATGCGCCGCATGCGGATGCGCGGCGACGGTGCTCGTAGGCGACACGCTTTGCGCCAGAACCGTCGGCGTTGCGGCTGGGGTGAAGAGCAGGCCGGAAAGGAGAAGAAGCGCTGAGCGCCGGACGGTGGAAAAACGTCCGGCGCAGGCGCGACATCGGGGCGCCGCCATTCAGTCCTCCTGCCGCTTCTTGGAGGGCTGGACGGTGGTGAGCACCCAGGCAGAACCATCGTCACCGGCGCGGAAGAGATTTGCGCGAAACGTGCCGCCGAGTAGCGGGCTGTAGATCGTGATCGAGACGAACTCGCCGGCCCGTTCGCCGACATGTATCCAGCCCGCGCCGATATCGAGGCCGTCTTCGTCACCGAGCAGGACGCGGTATTTCGGGGCGTTCTCGGTCTCCGAGGGTTCGGCAGGAACGAGGGTCATTTCCTCTTTGATGCCGAGCGTTCGGAACTCGCCTTCGAAGCCCGCTTCCGTGCGCGTGAACTGTCCGATCTGGGCCATGGTCATGGTCTCCTGTGCTGCGGTGGGATTGCGAAGGACGCGCGCTCACCGCGTCGGCGCGCGCCAGACGAAGCGGGGAAACGGGCCGAAGTACCGGCCGTCGAGGCTGTCGGCGGCTTCGAGATTCATGAGGAAAAGTTCGCCGCCGCCGATCACGCGGCAGCCCCGCCAGACCGGCAGGTCGCGGCCACGGCTGTCGCGGTCGCGGGCCTCGCCGAGCGGAACGTCGTCGACCGTGATGGCGCGACCGTCGCGGCAAACGCGCTGTCCCGGCAAGCCGACGACGTGCTTGAGGATCGGCACGTCGCGGCCGACATAGCTGCGTTCGACCATGAAGGAGGCGAACGGCTCGGGTGGCATGACGGCGACGAGATCCGGCACTTCGATCCGCCCGGCCGGCGATACCGTGTAGAAGCCGATTGGCGCGCTTGCCGTCGCGTTCCAGATGAGTTTCAGCGGCATCGGCGTGGCGCTGGCCGCAGCGATGCCGAGCACGGCGACAGATGTCGCCGCGAGGTAGCCGAGCCGCGTCATCGCCCGATCTCCCGCCGCCGGAGCCAGGCTTGATGGCGCTCGGCCGTGTACGGGCGCGGCATCTCGCCGGCATTCATCCAGTGCGCGACGTGCCGCCAGTGATCGGGATCGGCGTCGGCGGGATCGATGCCGAGGGCCTCGATGCCGTCGACATGGCGAAGCACGTCCTCGACCTTCGGCCAGCTTTCGACCTTCAGCAGGATTTCGCCGCCAGGACGGACGAAGGGCAGCGTCTGGAACGGCTCGCCGCGGTCGACCGCGCGGACGATGTCCAGGCGCGAGATGATCGTTCCGTAGTCGTTTGCGGCCCAGCGGACGAGGCAGAAGATCGTGCCGGGCGCGAAGCCGACCACCCTGTGCCGGCGGTCGAGTTTCTGCTCATAGCTTTCGCGGCCGAACCTGATCCAGTTCTCGATGCGCTTCTCGATCCAGGTGAGCTCGACGAGCGTGGTGAAAGCGGCGGGACCGTCCGGCAACGGA
>NCEH01000238.1 GCA_002304505.1 Rhizobiales bacterium 32-66-11
CGGCTGGACGGCAACGCAGCCGGCGGAAGAGCGCCGGATTCTCGTCATCCTGCATCAGGCCCATTCGGTGCCGGGCCGCATCGGCGTGCGCCTGGAACAGCGGGGCTTCCAGCTTGAGGCCTGCCGTCCCGCCATCGGCGAGGCCATTCCCGAGCACCTGTCCGATTATGACGGCGTGGTGGTGTTCGGCGGACCGCAGAGCGCCAACGACCCCCACGATTATATCCGCCAGGAAATCGACCTCATCGGGCGCGTTCTGAAGCGCGACATGCCCCTGCTGGGCGTCTGCCTCGGCGCGCAGCTCATGGCGGTGCAGCTCGGTGCGCGGGTGGGCGCCCATGACGAGGGGCTGTGCGAGCGCGGCTATTATCCGCTGCGGCCCACCCCGGTGGGCGAAACCCTCCTGCCCTGGCCGAGCCACGTCTATCACTGGCATTCCGAGGGGTTCGACCTGCCGGCCGGAGCCGAACTGCTGGCGCAAGGCGATGTCTTCCCGAACCAGGCGTTCCGCTATGGCAAGCGGGCCTATGCGCTGCAATTCCATCCCGAAGTGACGCAGGAAATGATGTGCCGCTGGACCACGGTGGGCGCCGAGCGGCTGCGCCATCCCGGTGCGCAGCCAGCCGACGCCCATTTCTCCGGCTGGACCCAGTATGACCCCGCCGTGTGCCGCTGGCTGGATCGGTTCCTCGATTCCTGGATCGGCCTCGCCTTCGCCCGCGTTCCCGCCTGACCTCAGCCGGCTTGGAGCAGGGGGCGGCTTCATGACATGGTGCGCGCCGCCCGCGCGGCCGCTGCGGGACGGAACTGGGATGGACAGCCTGACATGAGCCGTGCGCACGCTGCCCCGGACACGGCCACCGAGAGAAAGCCCGAATCCGGGCCCTTCTGGCGCGACCGACGGCGCCGGCGGCGGGGCACACGCCGTGTGCTCGCCATCGGCCTTCTCAGCGCAGGACTGGCGGTGACCATCGTGCTTGCGGTGGGCTTTGCCTCGTTCCGCGAGTTCGCCGCCTCCAACCGGCTGCGCGAGGAGCTGATCTATTCCTTCATGGGCGGGAAGATTTCCTGGAGCCGCTGGCGGAGGCGCGGCGCAGCGTGCTCCGGGATATCTCCGAACTCAAGCGTTTCGCCTGGGCACGGCCCGAACACGCGGACGGCTTTGCGGAACTCGCCCGGCTTGCGGAGCAGGAATTGCGGCTGCTGGAGGAATTGTCCGGACATCGCGACACCGCCGGTGCCCTCTCCGCCTCCTCCGTGCTGGACACCCGGCGAGGCAAGCTGCTGATGGACGAGATCCGTCGCGTGGTCACCGCCATCTCGGAGGCTGAAATCACCGCCAGTGACCAGCGCACCCATGAGGTGCGCGCAGCCGGGCAGCGCACCAAGCAGACTCTTCTTCTGCTGCTGTCCGCCGTGATCGCCGTGGTGGTCGGCGCCACGCTGGTCATGGTGGCCCATCTCATCGGGCGGCGGCGGGCGGAGCTGGAACTGGCGGACACGCTGACCCGGCACCGCGCCATC
>NCEH01000239.1 GCA_002304505.1 Rhizobiales bacterium 32-66-11
TCAAGAACAACCCGCCCTCCGCGCTGAAGACGATGGCGGACGCCGGCAACACCACCATTCAGGCCTTCCGCAGGCTCCAGAAGTTCGAGGGGCAGATGCCGGTCTCGGCGGACGAGCACTGGGACGTGGTGAAGCCGACCAGCCTCAAATACGTGACCGTCCTCAAGGGCGCCATCGTCGATGATCTCGCCGCGCCGTTCGCCTACGGGTCGAATACGATCGGCGACATCAAGAAGGCGCTGAAGCTGTTCTTCGCCTGCACCATGATCGTCAACGACAATGCCAGCCGCAAGGCGGCCGGCGCGCAGGGCGGCATCAAGGCGGCGACGGTCTCCACCGCCACCAACATCCCCATCGACGTGATCAAGCTGATCGCGGAAGCGGGCTTCCTGACCACCTACAGCACCGCGTTCGGCACCGTCAGCGACGACCAGAAGAAGAAGTTCACCTCCGGCGGCAAGAAGCTGCGCTGGTATGACGGCAAGATCAAGGGCGCGAGCGATTCCGAAAAGATGATGGTGTACGTGTTCGCCTGCATCGTGCTGTCGGTGGTAGACGTGACCAAGCTTGCCTGCGGCTTCCAGAGCTGGAAGGCCACCACGGACATGCTCACCAGCGCCATTCAGGAAATCAACCGGGCGGAGAAGACGCTGGACGACTGGGTGGAGGAACCCGCGGAATCCGTCGCCACCACCCTGATGTATGCCCGCATGATGCGCTGACGCTGCGGTTTCGCGCCGGTGCGGGAACCGTCGCCCATGGGCGAGCGCAGGCGTGTTCTGCCTATTTATTAGACACACCATCGTTCCGGCATACACCTCACGGGGCGCAAGGCCGGGCGCGGGCTCGGACGGCGAAGGCCGCCCGCGCCGCTGCCGAACGGTGACCGGGCCTGCGGTTTAAGTCGCCATCGTGCGCCATGCGGTTGCGGGCCGCGCCGGTTTCCCGTGCGTCCGCGCCGTGTCCCTCCCTTCCACTCCGCTGATGGACACCGGGCCACGCCCGCCGGTCACGGCGCCACCTGGGGGCACACGCGCCTGCTGCTGCG
>NCEH01000044.1 GCA_002304505.1 Rhizobiales bacterium 32-66-11
CTTGGTCTGCCAACGTGATGGCAAGAAAACTGACGAGATCGAACAAGCGCCAAGACAGGGCCGTAAACTGATCAATCAGAGATGCCGGCGCCACCTTCAGATAGCCGGCGTTGCGCAGCAGGTTCATCACCTCCATCACGTCGCCATAGGGCACGGACCGGTCGGCGCGCACGAACACGCGCTGCTGCTTATCGCCGTTGGAGGCGGCATCCAGCACCCGGCCGAACCCGTCGCGCGGCACCTGGTCATTGCCGAGCGACAAGGTGAGATCGCTTTTCACCGTAAGAAACAACGGCTTGTCCGGGCGCGGCTGGGGCTGGGCGTTGGAGGTCGGCAGGTCCACCTGCACGTCCACGGTGGCGAGCGGCGCCGCCACCATGAAGATGATCAGCAGCACCAGGATCACGTCGATGAAGGGCGTGACGTTGATTTCGTGGTTTTCGACGAGATCGTCCCCGCCGAGATCAAGCTTCGCGGCCATGGCTCACTCCGCCGCTGCGCGCAGGGACGGCGCCACCATGCCCGCGTCCTGCCGGTCGAGATCGCGCGAAAGGTGGCGCAGCACTTCGGAGGAGGAATCGCCCAGCGTCGCCTTGTAATTGGCGATGGCGCGCGCAAACACATTGTAGATCACCACCGCCGGTATGGCGGCGACCAGGCCGATGGCGGTGGCGAGCAGCGCTTCGGCGATGCCCGGCGCTACCACGGCGAGATTGGTGGTCTGCGCCTTCGAGATGCCGATGAAGCTGTTCATGATGCCCCATACGGTGCCGAACAGCCCGACGAACGGCGCCGTCGCGCCGATGGTGGCGAGAAGGCCGGTGCCCACCTGCATGCGGCGCGTGGCATAGGCATCGATGCGGCTGAGCGAAATCGCCACGCGCTCCTTGATGCCGTCCGCCGGCAGGCCGCGGGAGGCCTCAAGCTCCGCCAAAGCGGCACGCACCAGCCGGTTGGTGGTGGTCTTGGCGCAACGCGCGGAGCATCCGCAGCGGGAGCGCCGGTCATCGAGGGCTGAGCCGCGCCAACGCCGGGAGCGGAAGAGAGAGGGGCGGAAGTGGCCGGCGCGGCCGGGGCGGCGCTCGCTGCGGGAGCCGGGCTCCCGGGACTGGCGGCCGGAGCGGGTTGCGCGGGCAAAACAGGCTGCGCCGGCGAAACGGTTCGCGCGGGCAAGGCAGACGGGGCGGCTGATGCAGGCGGGGCGGGCAAGGCAGGCTGCGCCGCCGGGGCGGATTGCGCCTGCGGCGTCGGCTGCTGCGCCATCCCCATGCTGGGCGCCGCAACGGCACCGGCCAGGACCAAAGAAAGGATCGAACCCCAACGGACGCACGCGCGGGGCATGCATGAAAACTCGCGTGTCGTCATCGCGCTTCACCGGCAAGAAAAAAGAAAGCTGGTTTGGCTGGCGACCCGCGGTGGGGATTGGCTGGCTGACTCAACTATTACGCCATCAAAGGAGGTACGTTAAGCTTTTTTCTCTCCTGCGACCATGCGCGCCGATACCGCTGCGTCATGCCACCTCATGTTTCGGCCTTCGCGGGCGGCGGGCAAAAAGGGCGATGGCGGGCCCGCCCGGCGCGGCTTGCTTCCCGGCTTCGTGTCCCTGCGCGGGATTGACGCCGCCCCCGTCCTCGCTTAACGCGTCGGCGCTCCTGACACTGATGGAAACGCGCCCCGCGCCATGGCCGAACTCGCGCCGAAGACTTCGCCTCGCATATCGTTCGTCTCGCTTGGCTGCCCGAAGGCGCTGGTGGACAGCGAACGCATCATCACGCGCCTGCGCGCCGAAGGCTATGAACTCTCCCGCGGCCATGACGGCGCGGACCTCGTGATCGTCAACACCTGCGGGTTCCTGGACAGCGCGAAGGCCGCGAGCCGGAGCAGATTCGCGCGGTTCACCCGAGCGTGCTCGCCATCTCCGGTCCCCAGCAATATGAAAGCGTGCTCGCCGCCGTACACGAAGCGGTGCCGCCGCAGCACGATCCGTTCCTGGACCTCGTGCCCGAGCATGGCATCAAGCTCACCCCGCGCCATTACGCCTATCTGAAGATCTCCGAAGGCTGCAACAATCGCTGCACCTTCTGCATCATCCCCAAGCTGCGTGGCGACCTCGTGAGCCGCCCCCTCGCCGAAGTGATGCGCGAGGCCGAGCGCCTCGTCGCCGCCGGGGTGAAGGAATTGCTGGTGATCTCGCAGGACACCTCGGCCTATGGCGTCGACATCAAATATGCCGAGAGCCTGTGGCGCGACCGCGAACGCTCCGCCCGCTTCTTCGATCTCGCCGAGGCGCTGGGCGAGCTCGGCGCATGGGTGCGCCTGCATTATGTCTATCCCTATCCCCATGTGGACCGGGTGATGGACCTGATGGCGAGCGGCAAGGTGCTGCCCTATCTGGATATTCCCTTCCAGCATGCGAGCCCGACCGTGCTGAAGCGCATGAAGCGCCCGGCCTCGCAGGAGAAGACCCTGGCGCGGGTTCAGACCTGGCGGGCGGCGGTGTCGGACCTGACCTTGCGCTCCACCTTCATCGTCGGCTTTCCCGGCGAGACCGAAGCGGAATTCACCGAGCTTCTGGACTTTCTGAAGGAAGCCGAGCTCGATCGCGTGGGCTGCTTCAAGTTCGAGCCGGTGGCCGGCGCCCCCGCCAATGCCCTCGCCGATCCGGTGCCGGACGAGGTGAAGGCCGAGCGCTATGATCGCTTCATGAAGACCCAGCAGGCGATTTCCGCGCGCCGCCTCAAGCGCAAGGTGGGCACGCGCCAGCAGGTGATCATCGACAGCGTCGGCCCTGCGGGCGCCATCGGCCGCACCAAGGGCGATGCGCCGGAGATCGACGGGCGCGTGCATGTCGCCTCGCGCCGGCCGCTGCGGGTGGGCGAAATCACCTCGGTGAAGATCGAGGCGGCGGACGCCTATGACCTGCGGGGCACCGCGGTGGGCTTCTGACGCCGGCCGCGCCTCACGCAAAGCGGACAAAAGTAAAACGCGGTCGGGACGTGCCGACCGCGTTCAAAATCATGCAAAACTTGTGGGGACGGAGGGGTTCAGCCCTCGCAGTTCAGCCCTCGTCCTCGTCATTGTGCTCGGGCGGCACGAGGCCCTGGAGGCCGGCGAGAAGCTCTTCCTCGGTCATGCGATCGAGCACGATGTCGGTGTCGTCGCTCGAACCGACGCTGGAGGCGATCATCGGCACCGTCTCGGGTTCCGGCTCGTCCACCTCGGTGTATTTCTGCAAGGTGTGGATGAGGTCTTCCTTCAGATCCTCGGGGCTCACCGTCTCATCCGCGATTTCACGCAGGGCAACGACGGGGTTCTTGTCGTTGTCGCGGTCGATGGTGATCGGCGCCCCTGAGGAAATCATGCGGGCGCGGTGGCCGGCGAGGAGAACCAGCTCGAAACGGTTGTCGACCTTGTCGATGCAGTCCTCAACGGTGACACGGGCCATGGGCTCGGCACTCCCTCCATTCCAGCTTGTACACTCTCCCTCTTGGTTTTGGACGCCCTTTATGAATGGACTGGAAAAGATCGCGCTGTTTATTGATGGCGCCAATCTCTATTCAGCGACGAAGGCTCTTGGTTTCGACATCGACTATAAGCGCCTCTTGAAAGAATTTCAGTCGCGCGGGTATCTCCTGCGCGCTTTCTATTATACGACTTTGATCGAAGACCAGGAATATTCTTCCATCCGGCCGCTGCTGGATTGGCTCGACTATAATGGTTATTCCGTCGTCACCAAACTGGCACGCGAATTCACCGACTCCCAGGGCCGCCGCCGGGTGCGCGGGAACATGGATATTGAAATCGCCGTGGACGCGATGGAACTCGCCGGCCATGTGGATCATATCGTGCTGTTTTCCGGCGACGGGGATTTCCGCTCCCTGGTCGAAGCCTTGCAGCGCAAGGGCATTCGGGTCAGCGTCGTGTCCACCGTCTCCACCCAGCCGCCCCTGATCTCGGACGAATTGCGGCGGCAGGCCGATATTTTCCTGGATCTCGTGGACCTGCAGTCGAAGATCGGCCGCGATCCCGCCGAGCGGCAGGGGCGCATGCAGGAAACGCCCCGGTTCCTGGAACGGCGTGGCTCGCCGCTGCCCGACGCCGAAGAGCCTTGATCCTGCATGGAACGCCAGCCGGGGCATGATTGCCCCCTGTGCCCGCGCCTCGCGGCGTTTCGCGATCAATGGCGCGCGGCCGAGCCCTCCTGGTTCAACGGGCCGGTGCCCGGCTTCGGCCCGCACGGCGCCCGCCTGCTGATCGTGGGCCTTGCGCCCGGCCTGCGTGGCGCGAACCGCACCGGGCGTCCGTTCACCGGCGATTTCGCCGGCGACCTGCTCTATCAGACCTTGCTCGATTTCGGCTTCGCCACCGGCACTTATGGGGCACGCCCCGATGACGGGCTCCAATTGCGCGATGCCCGCATCGTCAATGCGGTGCGCTGCGTCCCGCCGGAGAACAAGCCCACGACCGAGGAAATCCGCACCTGTCGGCCGTTCCTCCATTCCGCCATCGCGGCCATGCCGAACCTCAAGGCGATCATCGCGCTCGGCAAGATCGGCCATGATTCGACCGTCGCCGCGCTCGGCGAAAAGGTGTCGCGCGTGAAGTTCGGCCATGGCGCGCAGGCACAGATCGGCCCCTTGCGCCTGTTCGGCAGCTATCATTGCTCGCGCTACAACACCAATACGGGCGTGCTGACGCCGGCCATGTTCGCCGACGTGTTTCGGGCCGCAAGGTCTTATCTGGAGAGCGCCGCGCTCGGCTAATCAGCAACCCGGCGCCGCAGGAATTCGAGCACGGCTCCGGCGTTCTCGTGGGGCGGAAACACCGGGTAGAAGACGTGTTCCACCACCCCATCCTCGATGATCAGGGTGATGCGTTTCAGCAGCACCGTGCCGTCCACCGTGAAGGTCGGCAGTTCCACCGCGCGGGTGAATTCCAGCGCATGGTCCGACAGCAGCGGAAACGGCAGATGGAGCCGCTCGGCGACTTCGCGTTGATAGTCGGTATCCTGGGTGGAGAGGCCGAACACATGGTGCGCCCCCACCTCGGTCAATTGCTCGAAATGGTCGCGGAAGGCGCAGCTCTGCGGGGTGCAGCCACGGGCGCCAGGAATCTCGTCCCACCCTTCGGGGTTCGGCGCGTCCGGATGGCCGGTGCGCGGGTAGCAATAGACCACGATGCGCCCGGACAGCGAGGAGAGATCCACCCGCCGCCCGTCGGTGGCCGCGAGCGGGATGATCGGCAGTTCCAGGCCCGGCAGATGGCTTGCCTTGCCATCATCCTCGGGTGCGGGAAGGTTTTCGGGAAGTTCGCTCCAGTCGGCCACGGCTCCGCCCCATATATTGCCCGGGGCGAGGAAACGCCGGCCCCGGCGCGTTGATTGACCCTATCCTATCAAAGCCACGGCCACGATCCAGCTGCGCCGCGGAGCAGCCCCGATCGGCCTGTCCGCGATCGGCCTATCCGCGATCCCGCATGAGGCGGGCCTTGTCGCGGCCCCAGTCGCGTTCCTTCACGGCTTCGCGCTTGTCGTGGGTCTTGCGGCCCTTGCCGATCGCGACCTCGACCTTGGCGCGGCCCTGCTCGTTGAAATAGATCTTCATGGCGACGATGGTCATGCCCTCGCGCTCCACCGCCTGGGCGAGCTTGCCGATCTGGCGCTTGTGCATCAGCAGCTTGCGGGGGCGGCGGGTCTCGTGGTTGAAGCGGTTGGCTTCGAGATATTCGGGAATATAGGCGTTGTAGAGCCACAATTCCCCGTTCTTGGCGGCCGCATAGCTCTCGCCGATGGTGGCCTTGCCGCTGCGCAGGCTCTTGACCTCGGTGCCGGTGAGCATGATTCCGGCTTCGAAGACCTCGCCGATTTCATAATCGAAGCGGGCGCGCCGATTGTCGGCGACCACTTTGCGCGGCAGTTCTTTCTTCTTTTTTTCTGACATTTGCTTTTGGGGACCGCGGCGGAAGAGCGAGCCTCTCCCGCCGCGCGCTGTCCCTCAACCTCAGTTCAGCAGGCCCGCGTGGGCCATCGCGCTGCGCACGACCGCACGGGTGGTTTCGGAAACCGGCACCATGGGCAGGCGCACGTCCTCGGCCATCTTGCCGAGCAGCGAGAGCGCGAACTTGGTCGGCGCCGGATTGGTCTCGACAAACAGGGCGGTGTGCAGGGGAAACAATATGTCCTGCAGCGCCAGGGCGGCCTTGAAGTCGCCCGCGATACAGGCGCCCATCAGTTCGGAGGAGAGGCGCGGCGCAACGTTCGAGGCCACCGAAATGCAGCCGTGGCCGCCGTGGGCCATGAAGCCCAGCGCGGTCGCGTCCTCGCCCGAGAACTGGATGAAGTCCGTCCCGAGGGTCAGGCGCTGCTGGGACACGCGCGCCAGATTGGCGGTGGCATCCTTCACGCCGACGATGTTCTTCAGCTCATACAGCCGGGCCATGGTCTCGACCGACATGTCGATCACCGACCGGCTCGGAATATTATAGATGAAGATCGGCAGGCCGACGGCGTCATTGATGGCCTTGAAGTGCTGGAACAGGCCCTCTTGCGTGGGCTTGTTGTAGTAAGGCGTGACCACCAGCAAAGCGTCGGCGCCCACCTTCTCGGCATGGCGCGAGAATTCGACCGCGCTCTCGGTGGAATTGGAGCCGGTGCCGGCCATGACCGGCACGCGCCCCTTCACCTGCTCGACGCAGATCTCGATCACGCGATTGTGTTCCTCGTGGCTGACCGTCGGGCTCTCACCCGTGGTGCCGACCGGAACCAGGCCGTCGATGCCCTCGGCGATCTGCCAATCGACGAAGTCGCGGAAGGCTTTTTCATCCAGCGCACCATCCTTGAAAGGAGTGACCAGGGCCGTGAACTGACCCCGGAAGTGCGGCAGGGACGAAGAGGAGGACATGGCAGGTGCCTTGTTGTGAAAAACGATTCGCGCGCGCCTGATTTCAGCGGGCGGATCGCATCAGATAAACTGTTGCGAGCCGGCCGGAAAGGGTCGCGCGGGCTGCGGCCCTCGTTTTGCCGGTTTCGTGAGGCTGGTGGGCTCGTGAAATTTGCGGCGGGGGCTGCTTAGCATTTCGTCAAGGCACATGGCGAACAATAGGGCGGAACATCCGGCCTCGAACACGGTCGCACGGCAACAGGCTCGCCTGAGCCCCAGCCAGGACGTGAGGAACGAATATGTCGCCTGCCCACCGCCTGATCTCCCGCACCGCCCTGGCGATTGCGCTCGCCTGGACCGCGCCGGTGATGGCCGCATCCGACACCACCGATTCGCCGCATCCCAAGCCCGCGAAGAGCGCACCCGCAAAGCCGACGGCCAAGCCGGCCGCAGCCAAGCCCGATCCCAAGAAGACCGAAGCCAAGAAGACCGAAGCCAAGAAGACCGAAGCCAAGAAGACGGAAGCCAAGAAGACCGATACGAAAAAGACCGCCACAAAGCCCGCTGCCAAGCCGGCGAGCGCCGCGCTCACCCTCGCGCCCGTCGGCACGCCGGCGGTTTCGCTCTCGGGTGAGCTTGGCCAGCTGCGCTCGGCCGTCACCGCCGCCAAGAACGGACAGGGCACCCAGGCCCTCTCCATGGCGCGGGAATTGAACGATCCGGTGGCCCGCAGCCTCGTGACCTGGCTGGTCATCCGCAATGCGCCGAACGACCTCGGCTTCGACGGCATCAATGCCTTTCTCAAGGACAAGCCCGGCTGGCCGACCCAGAGCACCTTGCGCCGCCGCGCGGAACGCATGCTGCTGGTGGAAAATCGCAGCCCCGACGTAATCCGCGCCTTCTTCTCGGAGGCCGACCCGCTTTCAGGCGAAGGCAAGATCGCGCTCGCGCGCGCCTTCGCCGCGTCCGGCGACCGCAACACCACGGCCACGCTGGTCCGCGAAGCCTGGCGCGAGGACGAATTGAGCGAGAGCGTCGAAAAGACGGTGATGACCGAGTTCGGTCCACTCCTCAGCAGGGCGGACCACAAAGCCCGCGCTGACCGGTTCAGCTACAAGCCCGACACCGACCGCGCCATGCGCGCCGCGGCCCGCGCGGGCAGCGATGTGGTCGCCCTCACCCAGGCCCGCCTCGCCATCGCGCGCAAGGACCCGAACGGCGCCAAGCTGCTGGCGGCGGTGCCGTTCACCCTCGCCAACGATCCGGCCTATCTGTTTGCCAAGTCCCAGCTCGCCCGCCGCGCGGATCGCCCTGCGGAGGCGGCCCAGGCGCTCTTGAGCGCGCCCGATACCCGTGCCGCCGTGGTCGATGCGGACGAATGGTGGATCGAGCGCCGCCTGGTGTCGCGCGAGCTGCTCGACAACGGGGATTTCAAGACCGCCTATCGTGTCGCCGCCCAGGGAGCGACGCCGACCGCCGACAATTATCGCGCCGAGGAGGAATTCACCGCCGGCTGGATCGCGCTGCGCTTCCTGAAGGACCCGCGCACCGCCGCCCAGCATTTCTCCCGCATGGAGCACGAACAAAAGCACCCGATCACGCTCGCCCGCGCCGCCTATTGGCAGGGCCGGGCGGCGGAGGCCATGGGCGATACCGGCTCCGCCCGCGCCCGCTATGAATCCGCGGCGCGCTTCAGCACCACTTATTATGGACAGATGTCGCGCGCTCGCCTCGGCCTGCCGCCGGTGGCGCTGCGCCGCCAGCCGGAGGGCTCCGCCCAGGCCCGCGCCACCTTCGATCGCATCGAGCCGGTGCGCGCCCTGCGCCTGCTCTATGCCATCGGCGAGCGCGATATTCCGCTGACCATCTATTACGACCTTGCCTGGCGGATGGAGGATACCACCCATCTCGCCATGGTGGCGGAGCTGGCGCAGGCCAATAACGACACGCGCGGCGTGCTGGTGGTGGGCAAGGAAGGCTCGGCGGAAGGGCATCCCCTCGATGCCGCCTCCTTCCCGACCTTCGGCCTGCCCTCCTACACCTCCATCGGCAATCCCGTGGACAAGCCGGTAATTTATGCGGTGGCGCGGCAGGAGAGCCAGTTCAACCCGCGCACCCTCTCCAGCGCCAAGGCCATGGGCTATATGCAGGTGACGCCCGCCGCCGGCCGCGAAGTGTCCAAGCAGACCGGCGCGCCCTATAATGAGGCGCGGCTGATGAGCGACCAGTCCTACAATGTCCAGTTCGGTGCGGCCGAGCTGGGCGAGCTGGTGAGCAATTACGGCGGCAATTATGTGCTGGTGTTCGCCGCCTATAATGCCGGGCGCGGCAGCGTGCGCAAATGGATCGAGCGCTATGGCGATCCGCGCGACCCGGACGTGGACGTGGTGGACTGGGTGGAATGCATCCCCTTCTCCGAAACCCGCAATTACGTGCAGCGGGTGATGGAGAATTACCAAGTCTACAAGGTGCGCTTCGGCGGGACGTCCAAGTTCCAGCTCGAAGCCGATCTGCGGGGCACGACGCGCTGAACGAGAGCAGAAGGGACCGCCGGGGGGTCATCGCGTTTACACAATAAAGTGCGGGCACTCCCCGCACCGATCGCCTAGAAGCGGGCGGAACGCCCTCCCCTTGCGCCGTCTCCCGGCGCGATTTCGAGCCATTTTCCCATGACGAAGCGCACCAGCGACCCGGCCCGGCCGGGCGCATCGGCACCCGGCTTTATTGAATTCGTCGCCCTTATCGCCCTCATGATGGGGCTGACCGCCTTCTCCATCGACAATCTGCTGCCCGCCTTCGAGCCCATCCATCATTATTTCGCGGTCGCGAACCCGAACGATCTCCAGCTCATCATCTCGGCCTATCTGATCGGCTTTGCGGTGATGCAGATCGTATTCGGCACGCTATCGGACGTGTTCGGCCGCAAGAGCATGCTGATGATCGGACTGGCGATCTATTGCGCCGGCTGCGTGATCGCCATGACGGCGGACAGCTTCAACACGCTGCTGTTCGCCCGCGCGGTCCAGGGCATGGGCTGCGCGGCCGCGCGCGTGCTGTCGGTGGCGATCGTGCGCGACCGTTTCGAGGGCCGCGACATGGCGCGTGTCATGTCGTTCGCCATGATGGTGTTCCTGGTGGTGCCCATCCTCGCGCCCGCCGCCGGCGCGGCGATCCTGCTGGTGGGAAATTGGCATGTGATCTTCGGCGCCATGCTGCTGCTGAGCCTTGTGCTCGCCACCTGGTTCGCGCTGCGCATGCCGGAGACCCTGCACCCGGAATATCGCGTGCCCTTCTCCCTGCGGGCGATCTTCGCCGGCCTGAAGATGACGGTCACCAACCGCCGGGCGTTCGGCTATGCCAATGCCATGGGCCTGATGCTCGGCTCCCTGATGGGCTATGTGGCGTCCTCGCAGCAGATATTCGAGACCGAGGTCTATCAGCTTGGCCGCCTGTTCCCGCTGGCGTTCGCCGCCATCGCCGGGGTGATGTCGGTGGCGTCCTTCATCAATGCCCGCCTAGTGAACCGGATCGGCATGCGGCGGCTGTCGCATTTCGGGCTCTGCGGCTTCACATTGGTGGGGGTCTTGCAGGTGGTGGCGGCCCTTGGCTTCGATGGTCGCCCGCCGGTGCTGCTGTTCTGCCTGCTGGTGGGCCTCAACCAGGCGCTGTTCGCGCTGACGGTGCCGAATTTCAACTCCATCGCCATGGAGCCCCTGGGCGCGGTGGCAGGCACCGCCTCGTCCTTCCTCGGCTTCTACACGACGCTGATGGGGGCTTTGCTGGGCATGGCCGTGGGCCGCGCGTTCGATGGCACCGTCCTGCCGCTGGGCCTCGGCTATTGCCTGCTCGGCGCGCTCAGCCTGGTGGCGGTGCTGTGGGCCGAGCGGTGGCGCCTGTTCGGCAGCACGCCCGGCCACTAGCGGAGTTCACGAGCGCAATAGGCTTGCGAAAACGCGCGCCCGCCGCTCCCCCCGCCAAGGCGGGGAGAGGCTTATTTGCCGAGTTCCTTCTGGCAGTCCGCGATCACCTTGCCGAGCTTGGCCCGGCTGGCATCGGACTCGGTGGTCTCGCGCAGGGTGCAGGCGTCGAGGCTGTCGAAGGCGGTGAGATTGGACAGCTTGGTGCCGGTGAAGGCTTCAAGCGTCGCCTGCCGGTCGTCCGGGCCGAGGCGCTGATATTTCAGCACCGATCCGGGCTTGTCCTGGGCGGGGGTGATGGGATCGGCGAAGGCCGCGGCGGGCGCGAGGACGAGCGCGCAGACGAAGAGGACGGCGGCGGGGCGCGGCACGAATGAACTCCCGGATGGATGCGATGTTATGCCTCTATCTGCACCGCCCGGAAATAATCGTCCAGCATGTCTCTGGGGAAGGCCGGCAGGTTTTCAAGTCCGATGGCCCGCAGCAGCGGCGGCATGGGCACATCCGCCATCACCTCGGCCTCGCGCTTGAGCTGCCGGGCCGCGCGCAGCACGCTTTGCGACTGGTCGCGGATCACTTCCGCGAGAGTGGCCGGGTCCTCCAGGTCGAACAGCGCCAGCATCACCTGCGGGTCGGCCTCCATCTGATGATGGAACACGGTGCGGTAATTGGCCGGCAGCGCGCGGATGCCGGGCGCCACGCGGGGCGCATCGGCGCGGCGCTGGTCCACATTGGCGGAAAGCGGGGCGCGGCCCGTGCTGTCGACGTCGATCTGGGGAACCTCAGTCATCACGCGTCCTCCGGGGTACAGTGCGGGGGTGCCTTGCGGCGATCTCCGCGGCGCAGGCGCCGCAGGGATCGCGAACACAACGCGCCGATGTGCCGTCCGGTTCGCCCCGCGCGGCGGTTTATGACGCCTTGGTGCGCAACGTCACCAATTCCTCGGCGGAGGTGGGATGCACCGCCACCGTGCGATCGAAATCCGCCTTGGTGGCGCCAAGGCCGAGGGCCACCGCCGCGAGCTGGATCATCTCGGAGGCCGCCTCGCCCAGGATGTGGCAGCCGAGCACCTTGTCGGTCTGCGCATCCACCACCAGCTTCATGAAGATACGCGACGGATTGCCCGAAAGCGTCGCCTTGAGCGGGCGGAAATCGGTCTTGTAGATGTCGAGCGCGTAGCCGGCCTTGCGCGCGGCGGCTTCCGAGAGGCCGACGGTGCCGATCTCCGGCTCGCTGAACACGGCGGTGGCGATCAGGGAATGGTCCACCTGCCAGGGCTTGTTGCCGAACATGGTATCGGCGAAGGCGTGCCCCTCGCGAATGGCGACCGGCGTCAGATTGATGCGATTGGTGACGTCGCCCACCGCATAGATGGAGGGGATATTGGTGGCGGAATGGGCATCCACCTTCACCGCGCCCACCGCATCCAGCACCACGCCCGCCGATTCCAGGCCGAGATTGCGCGTGTTGGGCACGCGGCCGATGGCCAGCATGACCTCGTCCACCTCCACTTCGGTCTCGTCGGAAAGCCGAACCCGCTTGCCGCCCTCCACCGCCGTGATGGAGGTCAGCGTACGCCCGCACAGCATGCGGATGCCGGCGTGCTCCATCTCCTTGGCGAGATGGGCGCGAATCTCGTCGTCGAAGCCGCGCAGGATCACTTCGGCACGCTGCACCAGCGTGACCTCGCAGCCGAGCGCATTGAACATGCCGGCGAATTCCACCGCGATATAGCCGCCGCCCTGGACCAGGATGCGCTTCGGCAGCGCTGCAAGATGGAACGCCTCGTTCGAGGTGATGGCGAGGTCGCAGCCGGGAATGGAGGGGCCGAGCGCAGGATGGGCGCCGGTGGCGATCAGGATATATTTCGCGTGCACGCGCTCGCCGGTGGCGAGGATGTGAACCGTGTTCGGCCCTTCGACCACCGCGCGCGAGGCGACGATCTTCACCCCCGCCGCTTCCGCATTGCGGCGATAGATCGCTTCGAGGCGGCCGATTTCCGTGTCCTTGTTGGCGACCAGGGTCGGCCAGTCGAAGCGCGCGCCCTCCACGCTCCAGCCAAAGCCCGCCATGTCCTTCAGGTCCTGGGCATAGCGGCCGGCATGGACGAACAGCTTCTTCGGCACGCAGCCGCGAATGACGCAGGTGCCGCCCATGCGGTATTCCTCCGCCAGCATCACCTTGGCACCGTGCTGGGCGGCGATCCGGGCGGCGCGCACGCCACCGGACCCGCCACCGATGACGAAGAGGTCGATTTCGGTGTCGGACATGGCGTGCTCCTGTTGGCCTTCGCGGCTGGGCCCTCGCAATTGGGTCCCTGCGGCCTTGCCGAGATGTAGACACCCAGCCTGCGCCGTCAAGCACGCGCAGGGCATGGCTGTGCCCGTGCTTGCGGGGCGCTGCCAGGGGTGCTTCAAGACCCGGAACGCTCCCCGCCGACCGAGGCAGACCGCATTCGAATGTCCGCAGAGATTTCCCCGCTCTGGCTTCGCGCCGAGGATACGCAAGCCGGCGACCGACGCTTTTTCCTGCCATGGCTCTGGCGCGCGCGCCTCGCCGCCGCAGAGGGCGTGTTCGCGGTGGAGCTCGCCCGCGACACCGCGCAGGACACCGAACCGCTGGACCTGACGTTCCTCGGTCTGGATGGCAGGGTGCTCGGCCATGGGACGATCGCCGCGCCGGTGGCCGCGCTGGCGCTGCCGCGCGGCACCGCGACCCTGCTTGCGGCGCGCGGCGCCGGCCTGCGGCTTGGCCTCTACCCGCGCGGAAAACTGTGGCTGAAGCTGCACGCCTTCGCCCACGGCAGCTTTCCCGGCGTGGCCCCGCACCAACGCTGGCGGGCGGCCGGCGCGGCGGCGCGCGACCTGCGGGGCATGCACGCCTCGCTGTTCGCCGATTCGCCCGCCCGGCAGATCCAGGCCACCCGCCGCTATCGGCGCTATCGCAAGGACTTCGTGGAGGATTTCTTAGGCCCGCTCGCGCCTGCGGGCGCGATCCTGTCGTTCCTGAGCGTGCTCGATGGCGAGACCCGCGCAGAGGACCTTGCCGCCTGCCTGTCCGCCCTGCGCGCGCAGAGCGATGCCGAATGGGAATGGCTGATCGGCCTGCCGGACGATGGAGGGGATATCCCGGCGGAACTGGCGCGCGAACCGCGCGTCCGTATCCTGCCCGGTGCGGGAACCGCGCCGCTCACCTTCAACGCCTTACTGGCCGCCGCGAAGGGCGAGACGGTCGCCTTGCTCGATCCCTCAGGCCGCCCCACCCGCGATGCGGTGGCGATGATCCGCGCCGCGTTCGCGACCCATGCCGATTGCAGGCTCGCTTATACCGACGAAGAAACGCTGGACGATGCCGGCGCCCCGCGCGACGGCATCTTCAAGCCGGCGTTCAACCGCCATCTGCTGCGGGCGGTGGATTATTTCGGCGACCTCGTGGCGCTGCGCACGGCCCATGCCCGCGCCATCGGCGGCGCGCGGGCCTATCTGCCGCTGGCGTGGCGCTATGATCTGCTGCTGCGCGCGGTGGGCGCCCTTCCGCCCGAGGCCATCCGCCATATTCCGCGCGTCGCTTATGGCCGGCGCGGCGTAGGCGGCTGGACCGGCTTTGCCTCCCCCGATCAGGCCCGCGAAGCCGCGCGCGCGCTGGAGGATGCCACCGGCGCGCCGGTGGAGATCCGCGCCGATCTGAAGCTGCGCCCGCATTACCGCCTGCCGGACGTGCCGCCGCTGGTGTCGTTCGTCATTCCCACCCGCGACCGCGCCGATTTGATGGGCATGGCGCTGCGCTCGCTGATCGCGCACACCGCCTATCGCAATTTCGAGATCGTGATCGTCGACAACGGCTCGGAGGAGGCGGAGACCTTCGCCTTGTTCGCGGAAATCGAGGCCGCCTGGCCGCGCACGCTCGTGGTGCGCGATGATGGCGGGTTCAATTATCCGCGCATCTGCAATGCCGGCGTGGACGCCGCCTCGGGCGATCTGATCTGCCTGCTGAACAATGACATCGAGGTGGTGGAGCCCGGCTGGCTGCACGAAATGGTGTCGCTCGCCGCCTTGCCGGGCACCGGCATCGTCGGGGCAAAGCTGCTGTTTCCCGATCGCACGCTCCAACATGCGGGCGTGATCGCCGGCCTGTTCCGCTATGCCGCGCACTGGTTTTCCCACGGCGCGGAAGACATGGCCGGCCATCTCGGCCGCCTGCACGCGCGCAACAATCTCAGCGCGGTCACCGGCGCCTGCCTGATGATCAGCCGGGCGTGCTGGGACCAGATCGGCCCGCTCGATGCCGAGCGCTTCGCCGAGGATTGCAACGATATCGATCTATGCCTGCGGGCCCGGGCCAGCGGGTTCGAACTGGTATGGACGCCGTTCGCGCTGCTGCTGCATCACGAATCGGCCTCGCGCGGGCGGAGGCGCAGCAAGGCCCATCGCGAGCGGCTCAAAGCCCAGCGGGCGCGCATGGAAGCGCTCTGGCGCACCGCGAGCCTGGTGGACCCGCACTATAATCCCAATCTGGCGCGCAATAGCCTGCACGCCGGGATCGCCAAGCGCCCGGAAGGCAGCCGCGCCCCCCGCACCGACGCGCTTCCCCCGCCGCAGGCGGGATCCTGATCACCCGCCGCAGGCGGCGCCCTGGGGCGCCGCGCGTGCCTCAGGTCACAGATCGTAGCCGCGCTTCTTCATTTCGGCGCGGATCCGCTCCAGCGCGTCGGAATTGAGCTGGGCGCTCCAGGCCTGGATGTTCTGCACCGCCTGCTGGACGATGGCGGGGCGGTCGTTCACCAGCTTCTGCCCGGTGGGCGACTTGAAGAAAGCCAGCGCCTCCTTCAGCTCGGCCTCGGAGAAGCGCTGGGCATAGGAGGAGGCGACCATGTCGATGATCTCGGCCTGGCGCTTCTCGAATTCCGGCCGCAGGGCGATGGCGACATCGCGCAATTGCGGGGCGAGATCGGGATTGGTCTGGAGGAAGCCGAGCGCGGCGCCATCGACCAGATTCGCGATCACGCCGTTGAAGGCGCGGGCCTCGCCGTTCGCGTTCACAAGGTCGCGGGCCACCTGCATCTGTGCCGCCGAGGGCTGGGCGGTCAGCGGCTGGGCCTGTTGGGCCAGCGCGAAGCCGCCCGAGAGCGAGAGGGCGAACAGGCCGGCGCCGAGACGTTGGGCAAGCGAGGGGCGCATATTCTTCTCCGTTGAATTGGGTTCAGGCAGACCGTTCGAGCAGCTCGATGCCGCCGGGACCAGCCAGGATGACGCGGCGCGCGAGGCCGAGGAAAAGTCCGTGTTCCACCACGCCGGCCACCTGCTCGATCTGCCGGGCAAGCGCCGCCGGATCGGGGATGCGGCCGAGATGGGCGTCCAGGATGAGATTGCCCTGGTCGGTGACGAAGGGCGCCCCGCCCACCCGGCGCAGCACCAGGTCGCCGGCGCAGCCCGCCGCGTTCAGCGCGCGCGCCAGGCGCAGCGTGATGGCGGTCACGCCGAAATCCACCACTTCGATGGGCAGCGGAAAGCGCCCGAGCATCGCCACATGCTTGGAGGCGTCCGCAATCACCACCATTTCGCGCGCGGCGCTAGCGACGATCTTCTCGCGCAGCAGCGCCCCGCCGCCGCCCTTGATGAGCGCGAGATCGGGCCCGACCTCGTCGGCGCCGTCGATGCACAGATCCAGTTCGGGCAGTTCGTCCAGGGTCGCGAGCGGCACCCCGAGCGACAGCGCCTGCGCGCGGGTCTGTTCGGAGGTGGGCACGCCCACCACGTTCAGGCCCTCACGCACCCGCGCCGCGAGCAGATCCACGAAATGCCGCGCGGTGGAGCCCGTGCCGAGGCCGAGGCGCATGCCGTCCGTGACGAACGTGAGGGCACGGGCGGCGGCGGCGCGCTTCAGGTCTTCGGCATCGGCCATGGGTGCGTCCGGTGGCTGGCGGTGGCTGGCTGAACGGTTGCTAGCCTTGATCGGCCTCGCCGACAAGCGGGGAGGCCGGCGACAGATGGCTTCACGGCGACTTTGCCTGCGGCGTGCACAGGACCATGGGCTCCGCGCCGCCACCGCCGCCACCGCCGCTCTTCGGCACGTCGCGCACATAGCACACGCTCATCTCGCCGGTGTCCGCATTCACGCGGAAAATGCCGGTCTCCCCGGCAAAGCGGGCGGAGACCAGGGAATAGGCTCCGGCCTTCTGTGCGCCGGCCCCCTCGCCCTTGGGGAAGCAGCGCGTGATGCCCACGAGCGCGCTGTCGGGCCGCTCGAACTGGCAGGCGGAGACTTCGCCGGTCTGGCGGTTGACCGAATAGACGCGGTTGGCCTGGACCGAAGGCGGCGCCTCGAAGGCGAAATTGCCCGCGCCGGGCGCGGTCTGCGCCCAGGCGGCGGGGCCGCAGAGCACGCCCGCCGCAAGGCCGGCCGCCGCCAGAATCCCGCGCCCGGCCAAATTCCCCCGTCCCGCCGGATTCTGGCGTTCCGTCAAAATTCCGCGCGCCACCCTGCCCCTGCCGCGTCCGGACCATTCCGCCATGTGTCGTCTCCTTCGCGCCGCACCCCGTGCCGTCGCCATCAAGGGACGCTGGACATGAAAAGCGGCAGGATTGTAGGCAGGGGGCCAGACAGCCACGAAATGCCACGCCCGCCCCCGCAGGGATTGTTTCCAAGGATTGTTCCCATGCCGCACCCGCGCCCCGTGATCGCCTTCGACCTCGACGGCACGCTGGTCGATACCGCGCCCGACCTGCTGGCGACCCTGGACGCGGTGCTGGCCGATTATGCCATCGCCCCCGTGGACCGCGCCGCCACGCGCAATATGATCGGCGGCGGCGCGCGGGCGCTGATCGTGCGGGCGCTGGAGCATAACGGCATCCTCGCCCCCAGGGACGATCTGGACGCGCTGACCGCCCGTTTCATCGCACATTATGCCGAACATATCGCCGACCACTCCCGGCCCTTCCCCGGCCTGCTGGAGGCCCTCGACGCTCTCGAAGGGGAAGGCGCGCGGCTCGCGGTGTGCACCAACAAGCTGGAGCGCCTCGCCCGCCTCCTGCTGGACCGGCTCGACCTGACGCGGCGCTTCGTCGCCATCACCGGCGCCGACACCTATGCCAAGCCGAAGCCCGATCCCCTGCCCCTGCTTTCCACCTTCGCGGCGGCCGGCGCGACCGGCGGATTCGGGCTGATGGTCGGCGACAGCGCGACCGATGTGGCCACCGCCAAGGCCGCCGGGGTGCCGGTGATCGCGGTTTCGTTCGGCTATACGGAGATCGCACCCGCCGCGCTCGGCGCCGATGTCCTGATCCATCATTTCGACCAGTTGCAAGGCGCGGTGCGCGATCTGCTGCGCCAGCCGGCGCGGTGAACGGACGTGCGCCAAAGGGGGTGCGGGCGGGGCAGCGGCCTGTGGATAGATCCCCCTGCCCTTGACACCCCCGCGTTGGGGCACTAAATCGCTGCCTCCTGCCAGACGGCAAACGAAATGGCCGGTCGATTAGCTCAGCGGGAGAGCACTCCCTTCACACGGGAGGGGTCGTAGGTTCAATCCCTACATCGACCACCATTCTTCTCGATACCTTTTGCCCGATTTCGCCGGCGCCGATTTGGCGTGTACGCCGCCTGCCGCGCTTCGATGCCGCGCGCGGCGAAAATGGCCCCGCCCCTTTCCAAACCATCGCTGCGTCGCGGGCCCGGATTCATCCGCGCGGAACGTTCGGCCGAACAGTCGGTTTCAACCGCCGCAGAGGCGCGGAGATTGGTCACAAAACCGATGTTCGTCCGCGCTAAGTCATTGTTTCACGTGAAACATTTTTGGACGATTGGGGCAGTGGGCGCCGGCTTCACCACCACCGCCAGCCGCGCTCCGGCTCGTAGCAGGTGTAGCCCACGAAGCATTGCGGATTGTCGCGGGTGCGCACCCATTCCGGCCGAAGCGCTTCCCCGCGCATGCAGAAGGTGATGTCCCGCACATAGCGATCGAACGTGGTGGGCGAGGTGTCGAGCAAGGCGGCGCCCCGGCTTTGCACCAGGCCCGCGGTGGCGGCACACGACATCTTATAGCTGGCCGGCCGCGCGGAAGCCGCCGGCACGGCCGCGAGCACCAATATAAAACCCAGAAGAATGCGTTTCATCGCTTCGCCTCCCTGGCCCTCGTCCCCGCGGCCGTCGTCTCCGCGGCCGTCGTCTCCGCGGCGCGGCAGGGCCAGCGGCGCCGCGCTTCTAAACAAGCCGGCGTGAGCGTCACAGTTCCCGCCGGACGTGGTAAGAGCGTCGTGATCGGCACACCGGGCGCAGGGAGCGCCCGCGCCGGCCCGCGCTGGAGCATGGCAGATGGGAGTTTTTGAAGGAATCACCCGCTCTTTCAAGGCCTCCATCGGCGAAATCGTGTTCGGCATGGAAGACGGCACGGTCTCCATCTTCGGCCTGGTGTTCGGCGTCGCCCTCACCACCAATGACGCGAAGACGGTGCTGATCGCCGGCGCCACCGGGGCCGCGGCCGCCGCCGTCTCCATGATGGCGGGGTCCTATCTCGATGCCGAATCGGTGCGCGATGCCCGCCGCGCCCGCGCCCAGGCGGCGCCCGCCCAGCGGCGCGCCGAACTCGCCGGCAGCCTCACCGCCATCCGCAACAACCTGCGCGCGGCGGGTGTCGCGCCCACCGACGTGGACCAGATCAGCGCCGCCATCAGCCGCAGCCCACAGGCCGTGCCGGCCCTGCGCGCCGCCCTCGCGCCCGACGCCAACGACGACGCCTCCCCCGCCGCGCACGCCTTCTGGATGTTCGTGTCGGACCTGTTCGCGGGCTTCACCCCGGTAATTCCCTTCGCCCTGCTACCCATGGAACAGGCGCGCATCGTCTCGCTGGCGGTCACCGCTCTGCTGCTGCTGGCGCTGGGCATCGGGCGCGGCCTCGTGGCCAAGCGGCCGGTGGCCCGCACGGCGTTGGAAACCCTGTCCGTCGCCACCTGCGCGGCCCTGGCGGGTATCGCCATGGGCCATTTTCTCTCCTGAGGCCCCATGCGCGATCCCGTCACCCTCCTGCCCCACCGCTCCACCCATGTGATCGCGCCCGACGGCGTGTCCCTGGCGGTCCAGGAATGGGGCACGGCGCTCGGGCGGCCGGTGCTGTTCCTCCATGGCTACAGCCAGAGCGGCCTCTGCTGGCGGCGGCAGGTGGAGAGCGACGCGCTGGCGCATCTGCGGCTGGTCACGTTCGACCTGCGCGGCCACGGGGCCTCCGCCAAGCCGCTGGAACCCGCGCATTATCAGGAAGGTAGCCGCTGGGCGGGCGACATTGCCGCGCTCATCGACCAGCTCGAGCTGGAGCGGCCGGTGGTGGTGGGATGGTCCTATGGCGGACGGGTGATCTGCGATTATCTGCGCCATCACGGAGACGCCGCATTGGGCGGACTGGTGTTCGTGGATGCGGTGGTGGCCACCGAGCGGGCCCTGTTCGGCACCTGCAACAATCTGATGCGCCTGATGGGCAGCGAGGATCTCGCGACCAACATCGCCGCCACCCGGGCTTTCCTGCGCAAATGCTTCGAGATCCCGCTTGATGCCGAGAGCTTCGAAATCACCCTGGCCGCCAACATGATGACCCCGCCCCAAGTGCGGGCGAGCATGGGCGGCCGCCCGGCGGACTATGCGCCGGAACTGGCCGCCCTCACCCGCCCGGTCTTGGCGGTGCACGGGCGCAAGGACCAGGTGATTCTCCCCGCCATGTCGGACCGCATCGCCGAACACGCCCGAAGGGCGGAGCATGTGGTGTTTGAAACCTGCGGCCACGCGCCATTTTTGGAGGCGCCGGAGGCCTTCAATGCCCTGCTCGCGGGGTTCATCGAAGCGGCCGCCCATTCCCCAAAGTAAGCAATCGCGGCGGTTGCGACGTTCGATCACAGGTGCGTTCCGTTGGGAACCTCGCTGCCACAAATTGGTTGCATGACCGCCGCATTTGAGGCGACATCCCTTATGACGCTGGCGGACGTTGCGTCCCCCGGTGACATCATTGACCGAGGTGGGTCCCCATGGCTTTCAAGACCTTCGCCGTCGCCAGTTTCGCCGCCCTCGTCATCGGCGCGATGCCCGCAAAAGCCAACGACACGTTCGACATCTTCGGGTTCAACAAGCTGTTCGGCACCTCCTCGATGGGGGTCACGGCCGGCACCTCGCCGATCCCGCGCCAGATGGTGGCGATCGACGGCAAGTACAAGCCGGGCACGATCATCATCCGCACCGGCGAGCGGCGCCTGTATTACGTGACGGCGCCGGGCCAGGCGATCCGGTATGGCGTGGGCGTCGGTCGCGAGGGCTTTCAGTGGTCCGGCGTGAAGACCGTGAGCGCCAAGAAGGAATGGCCCTCCTGGACCCCGCCGTCGCAGATGCTGAAGCGCCGTCCCGATCTGCCGCGCTACATGCCCGGCGGCATCGACAATCCGCTCGGCGCGCGCGCCATGTATCTGGGATCGAGCCTGTATCGCATCCACGGCTCCAATGAGCCGGACACCATCGGACAGGCGGTCTCGTCCGGCTGCATCCGCATGACCAATGACGATGTGACCGACCTCTATAATCGCGTGAGACTCGGCGCCACGGTCTATGTGATGCGCTGACCGCAGGACCCGCCGGCGGCTTCGGCGCGCCGACCCCGATCACAAAGCGGACAAAGAAAAGGCCGCTGCGGCATAGGCCGGCGGCCGAAAGTCCAGATCCGGTTCACCCGGACGAGGAAACCGATCCGGCTAAAGCCGGACAGGAAGAACCGATCCGGCTAAAGCCGGACAGGAAGAACCGATCCGGCTAAAGCCGGACAGGAAGAACCGATCCGGCTAAAGCCGGATCGGCGGGCAGCCTCAGAGGGCAGCGAGGTTCGAAGCCTTGGACTTGCCGCGGTTGTCGTCGACCACGTCGAACGACACCTTCTGGCCCTCGTTGAGCGTGCTCAGTCCCGAGCGCTCAACGTCGCTGATGTGGACGAACACGTCGGCGCCGCCGCCATCCTGCTGGATGAAGCCGAAACCCTTCTGGGTGTTGAAAAACTTGACAGTACCTGTGGCCATATCGGCCTCCGTTCAGACGTTGCATTTGCTCCGCGCTTGACACGCGGGAGCCGGGCAGTCCGAAGGGAATAGGCTTGAGATCGCGGCCCGAAGGGAACGAAACAAGGCAGGCCGCACGAACTGTCCCAACCCCTTTCGCGCCGCGGTCTTCACCGCCGGCCACGAAAAAGCACCCAGCCAGAGCAGGGGACCGGAGTACATCCGTCCGCGTCCCCATTCCGCGCTCGCGCGCCGGACGTCTGTCTGGGATGGGTGCAACATAAGCACAAACTGCGACGCAACAAGGGCATCGGCGCACTTTCTCGCCGCCGCCGTTCCGCGCCCCGCGCGACGGGCGCCCAGGGCTCTTGCTTTGCTGATCGAAATCAAGGGCTTGGGAAAACCCCGGCGGGCGGGCGCCGGGCATATTTCTTCTGTGCGTCCCGCCCGCGCCGGAGCTATTTCAAGGTTTCCGCCGCCTTGGCGACGAAGCGGCCGTCGAAGGTCTTCGGCAGGTCGATCTTCGCGGCCTTCAGCTCGGGGTCGAATTCCACCAGCATGTTCAGCGCGTTCTTCATCCCGGTCTCGGGGATGATCCCGGTCTGCGAATAGATCGGCTTCGAGGCCTTCACCGCAGCGAGATAAAGCGCCGGATCGCCGAGCAGATATTCTTCCGGCACCACCTTCGCCACATCCTCGGGCGTGGCGGTCTTCAGCCACATCAGGGCCTTGTAGAAGGCATTCACCAGCTTCTGCGTGGTGACCGGATTTTCCGCGATGAAATCGGTTTTCATATAGAGCACGGCGGCCGGATTGGTGCCGCCGAAGATCTTCTGGTTGCCCTCTTCGGTACGGCTGTCTGCCAGCACCACCACGTCGCCGTCGCTCTCCAGCTTGGTGATGACGGGATCGAGGTTCGACATGGCATCGATCTCGCCGCGCTTCATCTGCGCCACCGCCGAGGCCCCGCCGCCGACGCCCACGAAGGCCACGTCCTCGGGCTTCAGGCCCTCCTTGGCCAGGAGGAAATTGACGAAGAAGTTGGTGGAGGAGCCCGGCGCCGTCACGCCGATCTTCGCGCCCTTCAGGTCCTTCACGCTCTTATAGGTGCCCGCCTTGTCCTTGCGCACCACCAGCACGATGCCGGGATAGCGGCCAAGCTCGATCACCGAGGTGATGTCCTGCCCCTTGGCCTGCATGCGGATCGTATGCTCGTAGGCGCCGGTGACCACGTCGATGGAGCCGCCGATCAACGCCTGCAGGGATTTCGCGCCACCGCCGAAATCATTGATGGTGACGTCGAGCCCCTCGTCCTTGAAGAAGCCCTTCCGCTCCGCGATCGTGAGGGGGAGATAATAGAGCAGCGGCTTGCCGCCGACGCCGAGCGTCAGGCTCGGCTTCTCCGCCTTCTGGGCCGTGGCGGGACCGGCGATGCCGAGCGCCAGCAAGCCGCCGAGCGCCAGCCGGGCCAGCTGAAATGCACGTCTCATGGGATGTCCTCCGTCCTGTTATCTTTGGTTTGACGCGGCGGTGGGACGCCACACCATCAGGCGATTCTCGATCGCGCTCACGAACGTGTCGATGATGATGACGAACACCGCCAGCACCAGCATGCCGGAAAAGACGCCGGTGACGTCGAACACGCCTTCCGCCTGATGGATGCGATAGCCGAGCCCCGCCGCCGAGCCGAGATATTCGCCCACCACCGCCCCCACCAGCGCGAAGCCGACCGCCGTGTGCAGGGAAGAGAACATCCAGGAGAGCGCGGACGGCCAATAGACGTGGCGCAGCAATTGCCGCTCGCTCATGCCGAGCATGCGCGCGTTCGCAAGCACGGTGGGGCTCACCTCCTTCACGCCCTGGTAGACGTTGAAAAAGACGATGAAGAACACCAGCGTGACCCCGAGCGCCACCTTCGACCAGATGCCGAGCCCGAGCCACAGCGCGAAGATCGGTGCCAGCACCACGCGCGGCAAGGCATTGGCCATCTTCACATAAGGGTCGAACACGGCGGCCACCCTCTGCTGGCGTGCGAACCAGAAGCCCACCAGCACGCCGCCGACGGCGCCGATCAGGAAGGCGAGCACGGTTTCCAGCAAGGTGATGCCGAGGTGATACCAGATCACCCCGGTCGCGAAATCGCGCCATGTGCGCTCGAACACCGCGAGCGGCGTCGAGAAGAAGAACGGGTCCAGGGGATAGAAGGCCTTGGCGGAAACCAGCCCGGCCGGAATCTTGATTGTGGAGGCGAAATGCCAGATGGCGATGAGAACAACCGCCACCAGCACTTGCAGCAGGTGCAGCACCAGGCGGTTCATGCGGTCACACCCTCGGACTGGAGATAGCCCTTCACCACTTCCTCCTTCAGCGCCGACCAGATCTCCCGGTGCAGGGCATGGAAGACCGGATCGAGCCGCACTTCGGCGATATCGCGCGGGCGCGGCAGGTCGATGCGCCATTGGCCGATGATGCGCGAGGCGGGGCCCGCGCCCATGATTACCACCCGGTCGGCGAGCGCGATCGCCTCTTCCAGGTCATGGGTCACGAACAGCACCGCCTTGCGGTCGGCGTTCCACAGGTCCAGCAGCAGATTGCCCATGATCTGGCGGGTTTGCGCGTCGAGCGGGCCGAAGGGTTCGTCCATCAGCAGGATTTTCGGATCGCGGATCAGCACCTGCGCGAGGCCCACGCGCTTCCTCTGTCCGCCCGAGAGCATGTGGGGATAGCGATCGGCGAAGGCGGCCAGCCCCACCCGCTTCAGCCACGCCAGCGCCCGTTCGCGCGCCTCGCCGGCCGGAATGCCCGCGACATCGAGGCCGATGGCGACGTTCTCCACCGCCGTCTTCCAGGGAAACAGGGCCTCGGCCTGAAACAGATATCCGGCCTGGCGGTTCAGGCCGCCGAGCGGGGCGCCGAAAATGGAGACCGTCCCGGCGCCGGGAATGAGCAGTCCGGCGGTGGCATTGAGCAAGGTGGACTTGCCGCAGCCCGTGGGACCGACGATGGCGACGAACTCCCCGTCGGCCACCTCCAGGTCCGCCCCCTCGACGGCGATGAAGGCCGTCTCGCCCTTGGCACGGGCGGGAAAGACGATCTGCACGCCCGCGAGCTGCACCGCGCAAGGCGACGCATCACCCGCCGACGCGCCGCTGTGCGACATCGACCCTGCCATTGGTCCTCCCGCGCGCCGGTGTTCCGGACGTTGTTTGGAGCGGAGGGTAAGGGGATTTTTTGCCGATGGGGAGGGCGTGCCCCAACGAAAACGCCGCCATCCCTGGGGATGGCGACGCATATCAAGCGGGTCCGGCTGTCGGCAGCACGCGCCAAAGGCTGCGCCCGCCGTTCGAAGGGCGGCCGCGAGCCGTGGCACTCCGCGAAACGGTGCGGGCCGAAGCCCGCAGGCGCATCAGCGGCGGCGGAAATTCTGCTGGCGGCGGGCGCCGGGCGGGGGGGCATTGCCTTCCGCCTTGTGGCGGAAATTGATGCGACCGCGATCGAGGTCGTACGGCGACATCTCGACCACCACCCGGTCCCCTTCAATGGTGCGGATGCGGTTCTTCTTCATCTTTCCGGCCGCATAGGCCAGGATCTGATGATCATTGTCGAGCCGCACACGGAAGTTGCCGTCTGGCAGGACTTCCGTGACCGTTCCTTCGAACTCCAGCAATTCTTCCTTCGCCATATAGTCTTCTCCAGCTACCCCAGATTTCAACGCGGGCGCTTGAACGCCGTGCCCGGCTTGCCACCGCCGGCAGGCCCGGAACCGGTGCGCATGAAGCCGACCGCACCGATTTCCGATGCGCCACGTTGGCCGCCCGGGGCGCGAACCGCCCGTTGATCTTGCCGCGCGCCCGTGCGCGGCGATTCAGCAGGGCGGCCCGAGGGCGCGCCTGCATTGCGAGATTCATTGGACCGGCCCTCGTGGGAGCGCCCGTCCTGTCCGCCGCGACCCTCATGCCCGCGATGATCGCCGCGATGATCCTGGCTGCGGCCTTCCGGACGCGGCCCGCGACCCTGGCTCGGCGCGCCGCTGCGGCCACCGGCCGGCTTGTTGCGCGCGGGCGCCCCGGCCGTGGGATCGACGATCGGCGCCGTGCCGGGCGTGGAGCGCCGGTCGGTGAGCGGCAATTGCATGCGGATCAGCTTTTCGATGGACCGCAGATACGCGCGCTCCTCGCCGTCGCAGAACGAGATCGCAATGCCCTCGCGCCCGGCGCGCGCGGTGCGGCCGATGCGGTGGACATAGGATTCCGGCACGTTCGGCAGGTCGAAATTGAACACGTGGCTGACGCCCGTGACATCGATGCCGCGCGCGGCGATATCGGTGGCCACCAGGGTGCGCACGGTGCCTTCGCGGAACGCCGCGAGCACGCGGTCGCGCTGGTTCTGCGACTTGTTGCCGTGGATCGCCTCAGCGGCGCGGCCGTATTTGGCGAGCGCGCTCACCACCTTGTCGGCGCCGTGCTTGGTGCGGGTGAAGACGAGCGAGCGCTCGACCCCCTCGCCGCCGAGCAATTCGGCCAGAAGTGCCGGCTTGCCCTGCTTTTCCACCAGCATCACGTGCTGTTCGACCCGGTCGGCGGTCTTGGCCGCCGGGGTGACGGAGACCGTCACCGGATTGCGCAGCATGGAGCCGGCAAGGTCCGCGATGGCGGACGGCATGGTGGCGGAGAAGAACAGATTGTGGCGCTTCGCCGGCAGACGGCGGATAATGGCGCGGATGGCATGGACGAAGCCCATGTCCAGCATCTGGTCGGCTTCGTCGAGCACGAACACTTCCACCGCGTCGAGCTTCACGGCGTGGTTTTCGGCAAGATCGAGCAGGCGGCCGGGGGTAGCCACCAGCACGTCGACGCCGCGGTGCAGGGCGCGGATCTGCCGGCCCATGGGCACGCCGCCGATGGCGAGTTCCACGGTGCGGCCGGTGTGGCGGCCGAACTTCTCGAAATTTTCCACGATCTGGCCGGACAATTCGCGGGTCGGCGAAAGCACCAGCACGCGAACGTGCTTGGGCTCGGGCCGGCGCGGATGGCGGATCATATGGTCAAGGATGGGCAGCGCGAACGCTGCGGTCTTGCCGGTACCGGTCTGGGCGATGCCGATCAGGTCATGGCCGGCGAGGATCTGGGGGATGGCCTGCGCCTGGATCGGCGTCGGGGTAACATGGCGCTCTTCGGTGAGGGCCTGGACGATGGGTTCGGCAAGGCCGAGTTCAGAAAAAGAGGTCAAGCTCTGTCTTTCATGCGGCGAACGCCACCCGGGGCGCGGGACAGGGTCCACGCGCCACGCGCATTCGCGGGGGGTGTGTGACACCCCGCGTGGCCTGGGCTGTCGAATTCTGCAAAATGAGTATCGGGCTTAAGCCGACGGGAATGGAGCATTCCCGGAGCGTTCCGCTACGCGGCCCGAGAGCGACCAGCCCGGCATCATCTGCGCCGCCGGCCGCTACAGCCCGCCATATGGCCCAGATCCGTGATGATTTCAAGGCAAAGCCCGTGCACAGCCGCATTTTGTGCC
>NCEH01000045.1 GCA_002304505.1 Rhizobiales bacterium 32-66-11
TCGAGGATCTTCAGGGCGCGGCGCGGATTGCCGGCGGCGATGGCGGCGTCGGCGATCACCAGGCGCACGTCGCGCGCGTCGGGGCCGGTGAGCACCTCGTCGGTCAGCGCGCTGTCGAAATCCTGATTGGCCTCGTTGAGGCGGCCGAGGCGCTCGCGCAGATAGCCGCGCAGCACCTGGGGCAGGAAGGATTTGGGATCGACCGAAATGGCGGCGGTGGCGGCCTGCTCCGCCGCTTCGATCTGGTCGTCGGCGATCAGGGCATAGATCAGCAGCACGCGGTAGCTGAGGTCATCGGGCACCAGCGCGATGGCCTTGCGGATCTCGACGAGGGCCGCTTTCGGGTTGCGGGCCTCCAGCGCCTTGTTGGCGGCGAGCGAGGGCGCCTGGGCGAGCACCTTGCTCTGGCTGCGCAGGCGGGCCGTGAGCGTCGGGTCCTGGACCCCGGCGGCGATGGCATCCTTCGCCGCCGCGACCGATTCGGCGACACTGCCCTGGGCGTCGAGCGCGTCCATGAGCAGAAGCCAGAGCCGGGCGACATCGGGCCGAAGGCGCAGCGCCTCGCGCGCCTGGGCGGCGGCGGTGGCGTAGTCCTTGGCCTGATAGGCCGCATAGGCCTTGTCGGCGGCGGTCCATGCCGGCCCTACGAGGGCCGGTTCCTGTGCGAGCGCAGGCGTATGGGCGACCAACGCTAAGCCGCTCACCGTCATCGCCAGCATGGCGGCGGCGGTAACCCTGCGCATGCGCCCCATCGCCTGGAGGCGCATGGGGCGGCTGATCTCGGAGAGATGAATCGCGGTAGTCATGTGCCTACCGTCGATTATTAAGGTTAAATCGCGGTTAAGGCTGTTTTCAAGGTCTGAATCTTTATTATTTTCTTTCTGTTAACTTTTATCAAACTTCAAATGCTTTAAGGCGGGCAATGTTTAGGGAATTTAAAGGTCTTGTTTACGTTCTGTAAACCGGCGTTTACGAATGATGAAGAGGCGGCTGCCGCCCTTAACTGGCGCCGCCCTTAATTGGTGCCGCCGCTACTTGATGCCGCCCTACTTGGCGCCGCCCTACTTGGCGACTGCCGCCGTCATGCGATCCCGCCACACCTGCGGGGCGAGGATGGAGGGGGCATCCCATTGTCCGGTCGCGTCCGGGCCGCTGTGGAACTGCCCTTCGTTGAACTGCCACACGATCACCTGCGGCGGCTGCTTGGCGAAGCCGGGGGAGCCGACATATTGCAGGAAGGTGAACCACGGCCCGATATTGCCCACGTTCCAGGTCAGCGACACCGGCCGGTCGAGCGCGTTCGAGAGCTTCTGCGGGAAGCCGAGATAGGGCTGGACGAAGCTGTTGCCCACCACGTGCACCGGGGCGGGGGCCGCATCCAGGAGGCCCTTCTTGTCCTCCGGCGGAATGCGCACGGTGTAGAGGTCCGGCCCCACGGCCTTCTGCTGTTCGGGTGAGAGGAAGCGCTGGGCGAGATCGCCGAGATTGCGCTGGGTGACCCATTCGCCGAGCTTGTCCCCGGTGCCGGCCGCGCCGGACAATTTCACGCTGCCCTTGATCACCTGGGCGACCGCACCGGCCGCCGCTTCCGCCGACCAGGCGGTCCAGTGATAATCCGCCCGGAAGAAGATGGTCTGCTTGCCGGTCTCCACCGATTTCAGCGCTGGCCGCAGGTCGATGGCCTCAAGCCCGCTCTGTTTGAGCTGGGCGAGGATGAAATCATAGCGCGCCTTCACGTCGGCGGAGACGGAGGTCCCGTCGGGCAGCTTGTCGGGATAGAAAGTGGCCTTCAGCGGCACCACCAGCGGCACCAGCAGGATGTTGCGCGCCGCGAGGCGGTCCTTGGTGTCCTTGATCAGCTGGACCACCTTCTGGATGCCGGCGGTGTCGGAGGTGGTGAGGCTTTCCCAGCCGGGAAACAGCCAGCCGCCCTTGCCCATGATGATGATCGGCCCGTCGGCGGCTTTGGCCGGAAGGCCAGGCACGGCCGCGCTCGCGAGCAAGGCGGCGGCGGCGAGAAGGGCGCGGCGGCGCGTCACAAGCATCATGGAAGGTCCCTTTCGAGATAGCGCCGTTCGGCATCGGTGAGCGGCTGGGTCAAGGCGCGAACCGGCCATTCCCATACAACAAGCTTGGTCCGCTGGAGCAGGTCCGCGTGGGCGTCCAGAAGGTCGAGGATGGCGCCGGAAAAGCCGCCGCCCGCAAGGCTGCGCTGCACCACTTCGCGCGCCAGCGCCGCCTGAAGCGATTCGATGAAGCCGGCGCGCAGGGAAAAGGATGATCCGGCGAGGATCACCGCGGGCACCGGCGCATCATCCAACAGGCCCCCGGTTCGGCTCCAATTTGCGGTGATGTCGCGCCATTGATCCGGTGTCGGTCCGAAGATATCCGCGGTCCGGATCAAATTGGCGATGCGCATCAGGTCCCCGGGGCGGGGATAGGGGGCGCCTTCCGACAAGGTCACCTTGGTCGACCCGCGGTCGCCGAGCGCGGCATTCACCATCTGCGCGGTCTGCGCGGCGGCGAAGCTCGCGCCCGTGGCGTTCCAATGGGTGTCGGTGCGCAGGAAGCCGGGGGCAGGCCAGGCGGGCGTGAGATTGACCTCGCGCAGGCCGAGCCCGGCGCTGAGCCCGCGCCAGGCGGCGAGCCGGTCGCGGGCTTGGCGCGCCACCGGCAGGCCGCAAGACGAGGCGCGGGCCAGAGATACTTTCTCGGGAACCGGAAGCAGCACCAGCTTTACGCCGCGCCGGGCGAAATCCGCCGCGATTTTGCGGGCGAGTTCGACCCGCCGTTCGAGAGAGGTGTCGCCGTTGCGGACTTCCTGGATCTCTTCGGCAAGAAAAAGCCAGCCCGGGCAGCCCGCGCGGACCTGCGGCCCGGCATCGCCGAGGGTGTAATAGAGAAGCCCGGCGGCCGCGCCGTCGAGCGCATCGCTGTGCGGCACGCCCTTCGCGAAGGTGCGGTCGAAGGTGGCGGTGAAGGTTCCGTTCAGCAGGGTGGATGCGGAGAGCGGGGCATAGGCGGCGCGTGCCGGTTCGCTCCACAGATGGGGCAGGCTCGCCGCCATGCCGGCGAAACACACCAGCAAGAAGGCCGCGGCGTAGACGAGATGGAGTTTCGCGCGCATCGCCGTCTCCCCCTCAGAACTGGAAATACAGGAAGGGCACGACGATGCGCCCCTGCAACACCCACACCGCCAGCAGCCACAGCGGCAGCGCCGACCAAAGGCGCACCACGGCGCCGAAGCGCGCGGCGGGTGCGCTGAAGCGGCCGATCAGGGGCACATAGACCATCACGATCCCCAGCAGCAGGGTCGCGAGGATGGTGGGATGCAGGCTCGCCAGGAATTCCTGTGACGGCGCGATCCCGTTCGCCCCCATCAGGCCGTCGAGGGCGACCGAGAATTCATCCCAGGTCTGGGCGCGGAACAGCAGCCAGCCGAACATCACGAACAGCAGGGTCGTCACATGGCCGATCACCGCCGGCGCCTTGGGCAGGCCGGCCGCCGAGGCGAGGCGCAGCGCCATGAGGCCGAGGCCATGCCAGAGGCCCCACACCAGGAAGGTCCAGCTCGCCCCGTGCCACAGTCCGCCGAGGCCCATGGTGATCATCAGGTTCACGCACAAGCGCCACAGCCCGCCGCGATTGCCGCCGAGCGGGATGTAGAGATAGTCCCGCAGCCAGGTGTAGCCGGCGAAATCGAAATACAGCTGCAACGTATAGCCGAGCACCGCCAGCGCCACGTCCGCCGCGCTCGGATGGGCGAGGGCGTAGCCGGCGTCCACCATCGGCGCCAGGGTGTCGGCGATCAGCACCTTCTGGGCGAAGCCGAGCATGAAGCGCTCCACCCCGATGGCGAATTCCGCCCGGTCGAAGGCGCGCGCGTGCAGGCGGTCCGCCACCCATTGGTAGCGCACCACCGGACCCGCCACGAGATGCCCGAACATGGATTGGTAAGTGGCGTAATTGATGAAGCTGGGCTCGGCCGGCACGGTGCCGCGATACACGTCCACCGAATAGGAGATGGCGCCGAACACGAAGAAGGACAGGCCGATGGGCAGCACGATGGCCTGCCAGCCGGTGAGCGGTGTGCCGAGCGCGATCGCGGTGCCGGCGAACAGATTGGCGTATTTGAACCAGATCAGCGCCGCCAGCGGTCCGGCGATGGCGACGAACAAAGGCCAGCCGCGCTCATGGTCCGCCCGCCGCGCGATCCACAGGCCGGTGACCCAGGACCAGACCGCGATGCCGACGATGAGGGGCAGGAAATCCACCCGCCACCAGGCATAGAACAGCCAGGAAAAGCCGAGCAGCGTCAGGTTGCGCCAACGCGCCGGCGTCAGGCCGTAGGCGACCAGGAACACCGGCAGGAAGAGGAAGATGAAGCTGTCGCTGGCGAAGACCATTTCGGACCTTAAGCCCTTTTGCGATCAGTTGGCGGGGCCGCGATAGGGTTCGGTCGCATCATTCTGGCCGGCCAGCACCGGCGCCTGGGCGGTGCCCACGAGAAACAGGCTGTAGTGGTCCCCGGCCTTGAGCTGCGGCAGTTTCAGCGGCGCGGAGACCGCATCCCCGCAGCGCCCGACGAGGCTGGCTTCCACGGGATTGATGGCCCGCTGGCGGCTCGCCATCGCGGGCACCGCGTCGAACACGGTCGGCCCGTCGGCCACGGCAAGCGTGGCGGTGCAGCCGGGCGCGAGCGCGTAGAAGCGCAGCATGGCTTTGAGATCGTCGCGGCCCTCGGTGGAATCGGCCAGCGCCTCCAGGCGGAAGCCGGCGCCCTCGGGCAGCAGCACCAGGGTGGAGAAGCCGTCGGCAGCCGGGCTCGCGGCGCCGGACACCGGCTTGCCGTCTGCCGTCACGGAGACCGGCTTGCCGCCGGGCACGACGCGATAGACGCTGGCGCGCGGGCCGCTTGGCCCGAGGGTCGCTTTTGCGCCTTCGCCCAGCCCCACCACCACCGGCGCGTCGGTGGGATTGAGCACGCGCACGAAGGCCGAGCCCGCCGGCGGCTTGGCCGCATAGAGGCGGGTGAGCGGTGTCGCCTGGGCGAACGCCTCGCCGGCGACGAGGCTCAGCAGGGCGGCGAGAATGGCGAGGGTCGGAACACGGGTCATCAAATGACATCCCACCTGTTGGGGCCGGTCATACGGCGGCCAATTGCTCGAACCGCCGCCGCTGCTCCGCCTGCGCGGTCTCGACGGCCTCGCGGGTGACGACGCCGCGCGCGACCAGATGGTCGCCGATGCGGCCGTCGCGCTCCGGACGATAGTCTTCCATGGCCGCGTCGAACGCGGCGCGCTGCAACAGGCCCTGCTCGATCAAAAGGTCGCCCAGCAGCGGCACGCTGCCCTTGTCGCTCGTGTCGAAGGTGTCGCCCTGTTCCGTCAGCAGCCGCAGGGCGGCCGCGATCTCGCTTTCGCGGGCGATCATCTGCTCGGGCACGCCGCCGAGCGCCGGCGTGAGCAGGGTGAGCACCTCCGGCTTCAGCGGACCGCCCACGGCGATGCGCGGCGTGCCGTCCTCGGCGCCGAGGAAGATGAAGCGATGGCGCACGCACAGGGCCAGATCGACCTGCCGGCCATAGCGCTGCACGGTGGCGGCATCGATATGGGCGCGCGGCAGGTCCGATTGCGCGGAAATGGCTTCCGCCAGGGTCTCGTCGTCCAGCCAGCCCTGGAAGATCAGGAGGCGGCCGAGCGGAATGTCGCGCTCGGACTGGAGCGTCAGGGCGTGTTCGAGGCGGGCTTCGTCCAGCACCTGCCAGGACATCAGAAGGTCACCCAGCCGGCGCCGGCGCAGCAGCAATTCGTCGGCGGTGGGGAAGGCGTGCATGGTCTTGTCCCATGTCACGGGCTGCCCGAACAGCGAGGTCTGGATGAAGATGCGCCAGGCGCGCAGGGTCGCCATGAAGTTCACGGCATTGCACACCACGAGGCGCGGCACCGAGAGGATCGCCTGTTGCCAGCCGTACAGGCGCCAGACGAAATAGCCCCGCTGGCTGATGCGCAGCAGCAGCGCGAACGTGTTGAACCACAGGATGTACAGGATCCAGCTGTTCTCGGTGAACAAGGGCGGGTAGCGCAGGGTCCAGGCGCCCAGCTCCGCGGCGATGTAGAAGCCGACGAAATTCAGCACCAGGAAATAGGCCAGCGTGCTGACGATGGAGGTGATGATCGACTTGCGGTCGCGCACCAGCAGATATTTCGTCGCGAGCGAGCCCGGCCAGCCCTGCTGGCGCCAGCTCTGCAAGGCGATGCCGAGCGTCCAGCGGGCGCGCTGGCGATAGGCGGCGCGGAACGTGTCGGGGAAATATTCCCGCACGCACAGCGGCATGTCGAGGGTGGTGGTGTGCACCCCGGTGCCCAGCCAGGAATAGCGCTTCACCTGGTACTTCACCGGGAAGCGCACGAAGATGGAGCGCATGCCGAGGCGCGACAGGCGCATGCCGATGTCGTAATCCTCGGTCACGCTTTCGGTGTTGAACGGCCGGTTGTTGTTGGTGTCGCACAGCGCGAGCAGCGCGCGGCGCGAGAAGCCGGTTCCCACCCCCGCCGAGGGCACCATGCCGGAGATGCTCTCGCGCACCGGCAGGTCCTTGGCGTGCCATTCGGCGAACTCGTCCATATAGGTGCCGGCGACCAGCTCGAACCATTCGCGTTCCAGCGAGATCACCGGCAGCTGGATCAGGTCCTTGCGCGGGATCAGGTAATTGAACAGGCGCATTTCCAGCGGATGGGTCACGTCCTCGCTGTCGTGCAGGATCACCCCGGTGAACTCGACGCCCTTTTCCTGCTCGTAGAGGAAAATGGCCTGCACCACCCAATTGAGGCAGTCGGCCTTGGAGGTGGGGCCGGGATGGGGCACTTCCACGCGCTGCAATTGCTTGATGCGCCGGCGCATGCGCTCGACTTCCACGATGGTGGCGGCATCGTTGGGATAGGTGCCGACGAAGATCGTGTAGTCGCGATAGTCGAGCGTATCGACCAGGGTTTCCAGCATGCCGGCGATCACGTCCGCTTCCAGCCAGGCCGGGATCATGATCGCGAACGGCTGCTCGGGGCGTTCGAGCAATTGCTCGACCGTCAGCGGGCGATACACGCGCTTGATGGTGAGCGCGCGATAGGTTTCGCGCACCCAGAAATAGATGTCGATGAACAGGTCATCCAGACTCGAGATCAGGATGATGATCGCGACCACGGCCGCGACCCATTCCAGGGCGGCGTAATAATCCGCCGCGCCATAGGTGAGGAGGTATGACATCACGCAACGCCGCTTTGGTCAGGCATCACGGTTCCTCTCGCGTACGCCGGCGCGCCCGTTGGGCAAGGACCACGAACAGCAGGAACAGCAGGATCGCGACGCCCACGGCGGCCGGGCCCCAGGCGGGGCCGCGCTTGAGCAAGTTGGAGAACGCATCATTCTCCCCGCCCGCGTCCCGCGTCAGCGTCGCCGAATTGGTGTCGAGCGTCACTGCCGGTCCCGTGGCGGCCAGCAGGCTGATGTCGCCGGCGGTCAGCAGGAACGGCTTTTTCCAGTCCGGGGCATTGGCGCCGATGGTGCGGTAGACGAGGCCGATCTGGTGGCCCGAGGTCACCGCCTCGATCACGCCGAGATTGGTGAGCGAGCCCACGTCCAGCAGGGTCTGCTGGTTGCTGCCGGTGATTGCGAGGCGGCTGCCGTCCACCTTCACCTTGCTCGTCACGTTGCTGATGCGCGTGTCGATGGCCAGGAACGCGCCGTCCGGGGTGATCTCGGCGCCGTCGCCGGCCACCGTGAGGATCGCGCGCTCGGGCGTCACGCCGGAGGCCACCGCGAGCGAAATCACCCGGCGCAGGGTCGCGGGGTCGCGCAGATAGGCTTGCGGGACGATGACATTGGCGCGGGTGGCGAGGCGCGGCATGGCGCCGAAGAAATCCACCGTGGCGGGGGCGTCCACCAGCACCGCGCGGCTTGAGGGCAGCACCGCTACCGGGAACGCCTGGGGCGTCTCGCGGCATCGGTCGCTCATGGGCTGGCGCTGGAACGAGATCTTCAGCACGTTGCGGGCCGCTAGCGCATAGTGCGGCACCTGGACCGGAATGCGCTCGGTGATGCCGTTGGCGGAGAGCCGCCGGGCGCCGAGCAGATAATCGTTCAGCATGATCGAGGCGATGGGCGCGGAATCGCCGGCGCTCGGGGCGGCGGAGACGTCCACCAGGAATTCGGAGGGCACGCGCCCGCCGCCCAGCAGGGTGCCGAGATCGAAGGTGGCGCTCCAATCGCCGCGCGCCAGCACGTCGAAGGTGCCGGTGCGGCCGCCGAGGCGCGAGAGGTCGATCGAGGTGACGCCGGAGAAATCGGGCGTCGTGGCCACGCGCACATTGGCGGCGGGCACCACCAGCATCTGGCGCCACAGGTCCGACAGCACGCCGGAGGCCTGGGCCGCCGCCTGGGCGGAAATGGCGATCACCGGCTTGCCGGCGATGGTTACGAGGCGGACGTTTTCATCGCCCTGCGCCGCGTTGGCCATCAACTGGGCACGCAGGGGGGCGAAGGCGCTGGCATTGTCGGGCGAGCCGGCGCGCAGATCGTCTTCCAGGGCGCGCACGGCCTGGTCCATCTGGTCGCGGATGCTCGGGTCCTCGATGATGAAATCGGCCGCGAAGCCGCCCTGGCGGGCGAGCGCGATATAGGCGCCGAGTTCCGCCCGGCTGGCGATGCGATGGTGGCCGCCGCCGGAGAAGGCGGCGAAGGCGGGTACGGCGGCAAGGCCGGGCGACAGCACGATGCCGGAGGTGTCCACCTCCTGCCCGACGCCGGGCATGACGGCGATGCGCGGCTGCTTGCCGGCCTGCTGAAGCACGGTGCCGATGCGCCACGCCGCGTCATAGGTCGCCTTGGAGAGTTCGCCCGGCGGGATCAGGATCACCGGGCGCGGCGGCAGCGCGCTCCAGGCGGTGGCGAGGTCGCGGATGTCGGAGGCGTTGTAGGTATAAGTGAAGCGCGTCGCCGGATTGAATTCCAGGATATTGCCGATGGAGCGCTCGTCGCCGCACAATTCCTGCGAGATCACCGAGGACCAGGCGAGGTTGAGATTGATGAAGCCGGTCGGGCGGATGTCGCCGGAAATCGGCAGGATTTCCGAGACGATCCCCTTGTCGCCGTCCACCGGCCGCGAGAATTGCGGGGTGCCGTCCACCGAGACCACATAAGTGGTGTGGCCGCCGTCGCCGCGCAGATAGCGGCCGTCGAGCTTGATCTGGGCGTCGCGGATGCGCACGCCGGCGGGGACGGGCAGGAAGATTTCGCGCCGCGCATCCATGCCCCAGAGCGAGATCGGCCGGTCGATGCCGAGGTCTTCGAGGTTCAAGGTGACGGTGATCGCGCGGTCGCTGGCGAGGCGGGCGAGGGCTGTCGCCGCGGTTTCCGGGGCCGGCGCGGCCTGGGGCGCGGCGCCTTGCGCCTGGGGCGGAGTGCCTTGAGCCTGCGGCGCGGCGCCTTGAGCCTGGGGGGCGGCGCCCGGAGCCGGCTGGGCCTGCGCGTGCGCCTGCGTCGCGGCATAGGCCGGCGCCAGCGCGGCGAGGGCAAGCAGGACCCGCAAATGACCCTTGTGCTTAATCATCGTCGTGTCTCTAAAAAGAATTGTATGGGGCTTCTTCTCGTCTCGGTCGGGCTGAACGGGGAGATTGACGTTGGAAATCCCAGACCGAAAACCCCGGGCGCTGCGCTCTGCTTCTCGGGCCATGGCCAGGAAAGTGTTGGATATCCTGTGGATAGCTAGAGCGCAAGAAGAATCAAACTTACTATAATACCGTTTTCTTTGGCTTTTCCCTTGCGGCGTGGCGAATCGATCCGACTGCGACGTGACGGCGCGTGTAGAAACGCCCGGCCGATCGGTTTCCCGAGGTCCCATCCCCGAAATGGTGGAACTCATCTCCACGCCCCCCCGGCACCTGCGCAGTGACGATGCCTCAGGCATTCGACCCACAGCTGCGTTTTGGTCCGATATCCTGCCCACGCGGCGGTCGATGTCGACCGGCCAAGCGGACGTCCCGTTCTTTCTATTGCATCCCTTGGTTAAATTTTCTCCGCGCATGCACGTATTCCGTCCGTCCGGCGCGCCATTGCGGGCTATGGACAGGGGCGGGGGGCCTTTGCTAAAGGTTGAGCCCCGCCCCCGCTTCGCGATCGGGGCGGCGCTGTTTTCCCCCAAGGACATTTCCTCAAGGCCTTTTGCGGGGCTTGATTTCCTCCTTGCGGCGGTGCGGGCGTAGTTCAGTGGTAGAACGACAGCTTCCCAAGCTGTATGTCGTGGGTTCGATTCCCATCGCCCGCTCCAATTCCCGGTCACCGCGCCGCATCCGGCGCTGAGCGGGCAAGCGGCGCGGGATCGGCGCGCGAAGCCGCCGCGCGAGGCCCAGAAACCGCGCGAGACCCAGAAACCGCGCGAGATATCCACCATGGCCAAGCCCATCATGATGCCCAAGCTCATCATGCGGATCGACTTTCCCCCCGAGGATCGTCTCGGGCGCGGCAAGATCGAATTGCTGGAACAGATCCGCAGCGAAGGCTCGATCACCAATGCCGGGCGGGCCATGGGCCTGTCCTATCGCCGGGCCTGGATGCTGGTGGCGGCGATGAACCGCATGTTCTCCACGCCCGTGGTGGAATCCAAGCGGGGCGGCGGCGGGGGCGGCGGCGCCGTCCTCACCGCGTTCGGCGAAGAGCTGATCGCCCGGTTCCGCGGCATGGAGGCCAAGGCGCGCCAAGCGCTCGCCGAGGATCTCTGCTGGCTCGAAGCGCGCTATGTGCCGCCGGCCGAGAGCGACGCGGCGGGCGAGGCGGCGCCGGACCCTAGCGTTCCGCCAGCGCCACCGATTTGACCACGGCGCACACCGTCATGCCGGGCTGAAGGCCGAGCATCTCGCAGGAAAATGTGGTCAGCCGCGCCAGCACCGATTGCCCGCCGCACACCACGCGGATGTCGACCATGCCGTCGGCCGGCTGGCCGATGTCCGCGATTCTCCCTTCGAGCACGTTGAGCGCGCTAAGCCCCTGCGGCGGGGTCAGCGCGATCATCACGTCGCGGGCCGGAATGCGCACCCGCACGCGGGTGCCGGGCGGCTGATCGCAGAATGGCACCCGCATCAGCCCGCTGCCGGTATCCAGCACGCTCATATGGTGGGCGGGATCGTGGGCGGCGACCTTGGCCTCGATCATCGCGCCGCTCTCCGCGCGCCCGGTGGCCGCCACGAGATCCGGCTGGGTCAGCATCTGGTCGGCCGAGCCGAGGGCGACCGCGCGCCCTTCCGCCAGCACCACGATGGTGGAGGCGAGCCGCGAGACCTCGGCCAGGGAATGGCTGACATAGACGATGGGAATGCGGGTCTCGTCCCGCAGCCGCTCCAGATAGGGCAGGATTTCGGCCTTTCGCGCCTCGTCGAGGGCGGCGAGCGGCTCGTCCATCAGCAGCAGGCGCGGTTCGGAGAGCAGCGCCCGGCCGATGGCGACGCGCTGCTTCTCCCCGCCGGAGAGCGCATCGGGCCGCCGGTCGAGCAGATGGCCGATGCCGAGCAGGTCCACCACTTGCGAGAGATTGCCCGCCCGCAGGGAAGCCGGCGCGAACCAGCGGCCGAACAACAGGTTGCGCCGCACCGAGAGATGCGGGAACAGCCGCGCTTCCTGGAACACATAGCCGAAGCGCCGCTTGTGCTTGGGCACATGGATGCCGCGCGCGGTATCCACCAGCACCACGTCGTCGAACACCACCCGGCCGGCATCGGGCCGGATCAGCCCGCCGATGATATTGACGAGGGTGGATTTGCCCGAGCCCGACGGCCCGAACAGAGCGGTGACGCCGGCATGGGAGGCAAAGCGCGCGTCGAGGGTGAAGTCGCCCAGCTTCAGCTTGGCTTCGACCAGCAAAGTCATCGCAGGTCTGCCTTCCGTCCGGCGAAATGGGCGAGGATTTCCGAGGCGATCAGCGCCGCCATGGAGATCGCCACCGAAATCAGCGTCAGGCGCAGCGCGCCGGCATCGCCTCCGGGCACCTGGGTGAAGCTGTAGATGGCGGCCGAGAGGGTCTGCGTCTCGCCGGGAATGTTCGAGACGAAGGTGATGGTGGCGCCGAACTCGCCCATGGCTTTGGCGAACGAGAGGATCATGCCGGCGATCACGCCGGGCAGGATCAGCGGCAGCGTCACGGTGAGGAAGACCCACATGGGGCTCGCGCCGAGGGTGCCGGCGGCGTCCTCCAGCTTGCGGTCCACCGCCTCGATGGACAGGCGGATGGTGCGCACCATGAGGGGAAAGCCCATCACCGCGCAGGCCAGCGCCGCCCCGGTCCAGCGGAACGAGAACACGATGCCGAAATGCGCGTCGAGAAAGGCACCGATCGGCCCGCGCCGGCCGAACAGCAGCAGCAGGATGAAGCCGGTGACCACCGGCGGCAGCACCAGGGGCAGATGGACGATGCCGTTCAGCACCGATTTGCCCCAGAAGCGGCCGCGCGCCAGCGCGAGCGCCATCAGGATGCCGAACGGCAGGCTGGCCAGCATCGCCACGGTGGCGATGCGCAAGGTGAGAACGACCGCCGTCCATTCGTCGGCGCTGAGATGCAGGAAATCCACGCGGGCCTTCCGGGCGTCGGAGGAGGGGCGGCGCGCACGGGGCGCGCCACGCGCCTCACTTTAGAATGGTAAAGCCCTGCTTCTCAAATGCCGGCAGTTCCTTCGCCGAGCGCATGAAGGCGACGAAAGCGGCGGCGTCCGGATTTTTCGAGGCTGCGACCAGCGCCACCGGATAGATGATCTTGGGGTGGCTGTCTTCCGGGAAGGTGCCGACAATGGCGACGCTCGGGTCGGCGGCGGCGTCGGTCTGGTAGACGATGCCGTAGGGCGCTTCCCCGCGCGAGACCAGCAGCATGGCGGCCCGCACGCTTTCCGCGCCCGCGATCTTGGTCTCCACCGAGGGCCACACGTCAAGATAGGTCAGGGCGGCCTTGCCGTATTTGCCGGCCGGGACGCTCTCCACCGAGCCCATGGCGAGGCGCCCGCCCTTCAGCAGGCCGGCGAGGTCGAAGCCCTTCTTGATGTCCACCGGCTTGGCATTGTCTTTGGGGGCGATCAGCACCAGGCGATTGCCGAGGAAATTGAACCGGCTTCCCTCCTGCAGCAGCTTGTGGCCGGCGGCATAATCCATCCAGTCGAGATCGGCGGAGATGAAGATATCGGCCGGCGCCCCGGCTTCGATCTGCTTGGCGAGGCCGGAGGAGGCGGCATAGGAGATGCGCGTGGTCTTGCCGGTTTCCTTCTGCCAATCGGCGGCCACCGCATCGAGCGCGTTCTTCAGGCTGGCGGCGGCGAAGATGGTGACCGGCGCGGACTGGGCTTGGGCCGCTGCGGCGAGGGGAAAGGTGCCGAGCCAGGCGCCGCTCAGGGCGAGGCATGCGATCTTCAGCCAGGTGCGGCGGGGCAGGGTCATTTTTCCGTCTCCGGATACGGTGTGGTGGTGCAGCGCGATATATATGTTGAAATATAGCGCCGCGACGATTTTCGCTAGCGATATATTTTCTAAAATATGTCGCTGTGCGCGCGGCGGACCGGAGCCGACGGGGCTCCGCGCCATCAGCGGAGGGTGATCATGAAGATCAGTGCGCGGAATGTGTTGAAGGGCAAGATCCTGGACATCACCAAGGGCGCGACCACGTCCCACGTGCGCCTGGACCTCGGCGGCGGCGCGATGGTGACCGCCTCCATCACCAATGAGGCGGTGGACGAGCTGAAGCTCGAGGTCGGCCAGGACGCCGCCGCCATCATCAAGGCGTCGGACGTCATGATCGCTGTTCAGTGAGACAAGACGGGAGCCGCCGCGCGTGGCTCCCGTCCCCGCCGGGCTCCCGTTGGGGGGCTCCTTCCACCCCACCCGCCTCTGAATCGGGCGGGCGGAATCCGGCTGGGACTGTGTCCGGGAGGGACGTGCGCGAGCCGTGTCCGGCGGGCGCCATCCGGTCGGCCGGGGGCGCATTCGGTTCGCCGAATTTCGCCGGAAACGTTCGCCCGAAATGTCGGTGTGATCGGCCGGACAGGCGCGGTCAAGCGCCAGTAAACCGCTGTTCGTCCGCGCTAAGCCATTGTTTCACGTGAAACATTTTTCGCAAAGCGGGGTGCGCGGGGCTTGTTTCGGCAGGAAACCAGGCCGCGCATCGCCCGTCTGCACGCACGCCTGTTCCGCCCCGGATCCGGCGGGAGCGCCGCGCCTAAAGGCTCGCCGCCGCCCGCGCCGCCTGGTCATAATGGCCGGAGAGGGTGCGCAGCAAGGCCGCGATCTCCGACAGTTTTTCCGGGGAGATGCCTGTCGCGGCAACGGTTTGCGTCAGCAGCGCCTCGCGCACCTCGCGATAGCGCTGGCAGGCGAGGCGGCCCTTCTCGGTCGCCGCCAGGGTCTTCTCCTTGCCGCGCCGACCGCCGGAGACAAGCCCCAGGGCCTGGAGCTTCTTCGCCGCATAGGTGACGAGGTGGGTATCCTCCACATCCAGCACCAGGCACAGATCGGCAATGGTCTTCGCCCGGTCGCGATGGGCCACATGGTGCAGCACCAGCACATCCAGCGACGACAGATCCGGCAACCCGGCCGCCGCCATGCAGCGGACCATCCAGCGCTGATAGCCGTGGGTGATCATGTTGAGGCCGAATTCCAGCTCCGACAAGGCCGGCAGGGCGCCGTCGGCGAGATGGGCCGAGGAGACGATGGAGCCCAGCGGTCCGGAGGAGATCGTACGATCGGCTTCGCCGGCCGGTGCGGGGGAGGCGGGGCGTCGGGTCATGCGGCGTGGCGTCCGGCTGTTCTTGCGGGCGGAAACGCCCCGGCCGCCTGAACTGCGGCCGGAAGCGAGGAGCGGCGGCAGGGCGCGGCCGCTCCGGTGGCGGGGCCGGCCCTGTCGAGGCCGGCCGGTCGCCTCATGTTACCTCAAGGCTCTCACTTCTTGAAGGCGGCGAGGGCAGCTTCGCCGTCCGGGCCCGCCTTCTTGATCCAGTCGGCGGTGAGCTGCGCGCCGATCTTCTCGAAGCCGGCCCGCAGTTCGGCGGAAGGCGCTTCCACCTTCATGCCCTTGGCCTGAAGCTGCTCCACATACCATTTGCTCTTTTCGATGGAGCTCTTCCAGCCGCGCTCCTCGGCGGCGGCGGCGGCCTTCAGCACCGCTTCCTGGGTTGGCTTGTCGAGGGCCTCAAAGGCGGCCTTGTTCACGAACACCATGTTCTTCGGCAACCAGGCCTGGACATCGTAGAAATAGGGAATGCTTTCCCAGATCTTCACGTCATAGCCGGTGGCGGCGGAGGTGATGAGGGCGGTGACCACGCCGGTGGCGAGCGCCTGCGCCAGCTCGGCCTGCTGCACGGTGACCGACTGGGCGCCGAGCAGGTCGCCGATGCGCGAGGTGCCGACATTATAGGCGCGCCATTTGGCGCCCTTCAGATCCTCGATCTTGGTCACCGGATTCTTGGAGAAGATGCCCTGCGGCGGCCAGGGGACCGCGTAGAGCACCATAAGGCCCTGCGCTTCCATCTTCTTTTCGACGAACGGGCGCGAGGCAGCCCAGAGCTTCTTCGAGCTTTCATAGGAGGTTGCGAGGAAGGGCACCACGTCGATGCCGAAGATCGGGTCCTCGTTTTCGTGGATCGACATGATCACTTCGCCGGCCTGGGCCTGGCCGGTGGCGACCGCGCGCTTGATCTCCGGCGCCTTGAACAGCGAGGCGTTGGGATGCAGCGTGATGACCAGCTTGCCGCCGGTAGCGGCTTCCACATCCTTCGCGAACTGGGCGATGTTCTCGGTGTGGAAATTATCCGCCGGATAGGCGGAAGGCAGGTTCCATTTGGTTTGCGCGGCCAGCGGGCTCGCCCCAAGGGCCATCAGGCCCAAGGCGGCGAACGCTGGCGCGAAAAAGTGACGTCGTGCCATGTTGTTGTTCCTCTCTGTTTGGCTTTCGGCTCGGCTCAGCCCGGAAACACCCAGTGCGGAAGTACAAGGACGATTTCCGGGAAAACGGTAATGATCAAAAGAGCGATGTTGAGCAGGATGAAGAACGGCATCGCAGCCTTCGCCACGGACAGTGTATCCTTTCCGCTCATGCTCTGAAGCACGAACAGATTGAATCCCACGGGCGGTGTGATCTGGGCCATCTCGACGAGGATGATGAGGAAGACGCCGAACCAGACAAGATCGAAGCCTGCCTGCTGAACCATGGGCAGGACGATGACGGCGGTCAGCACGATCATCGAGATGCCGTCGACCAGACATCCAAGGAAAATGTACATGATCGCCAGAGCAAGGGCGAGCATGTAGGGGCTGAGATGCATGGCATCCACCCAGGCCGCCAGGGCCGCGGGGATACCGGTATAGGCCATCGCCGCAGTGGTGAAGGCGGCCCCTGCAATGATCAGCATGATCATGCAGCTCAGACGGGTCGCGCTCATCAGGCTTTCATACAGGGTCCGCCATGTGAGGGTGCGGCTCCACAGCGCGAGGGCAAGGGCACCGGTGACACCCCATGCGGCGCATTCCGTTGCCGTGGCCAATCCGAGCAACAGCGACAGGAATACGCCGGCGATCAGCAAAAGGCAGGGAATAAGCTTGGCCGATTGCCTGATCTTCTCGCGGAAGGGCAGGACGGGATCGCGCGGCGGGGTGAGTTTCGGGTTCAGCAACGACCAGACAACGACGTATCCGCTGTACAGGGCCATCACCAGCGCCCCGGGAATAAAGCCCGCAAGAAACACTTGCAGCACCGATACGTTCGCGGTGACCGCATAGACCACCATCGGGATCGATGGCGGGATCAACAGGCCGAGGGTGCCCGAGCCGGCCAGCGACCCGATGGCCAGTTCCTCGCTGTATCCGCGCTTGCGCAATTCCGGCAGGGCCATCTTGCCGATGGTCGCGCAGGTGGCCGCCGACGAGCCCGACACCGCGGCGAAGATCCCGCAGCCCACGACGTTCACATGAAGCAGCCGGCCGGGGAGCCATTGGAGCCAGGGAGACAGCCCTCGGAACATCTCTTCCGACAGCCGTGTGCGGAACAGGATTTCTCCCATCCAGATGAACAGCGGCAGGGCCGCGAGGGTCCAGGATGCACTGGCGCTCCACACCGTGGTGGCGAGCACCTGCCCGATCGGGACGTTGGTCGTGAGCACCATCGCGGCGAGACCGATGAGGCCGAGACCGATGGCGATCCACACTCCGCTGCCGAGCACGAAGACCAGCAGCAGAAGAAGAATAAGCGCGAGTTGGACGAGGTCGAGGGAGGGGAACATGCTCAGACCCCCCCGCCGGATGCGATCCGCTCGACCAATTCGTCGGGCGTGGCGGCCGGTTCCTTTTCATAGCGGGGCGCATTGCCGCGCAGCACGTGGATCAGTTCGTCCAGCATGGCGATGAACAAGACCCAAAGGCCGAGCGTGTAGCCGCTTTGCGGAATCCAAAGGGGGACCGCGATGACGCCCTGCGAAATGTCGAAGAAGCGATAGGAATCGTAAGTCAGTCGCGTGGCGCTCAGGGCGAAATAGCCGATGAAGGAGACGCCGACCAACAGGCAGAAGAGCTCGAGATAGCGGCGTTTCGGCCCCCGGAGGCGTTCAAGGATCAGGCCGACCCGGATCATTTCGCCGTGCTTGAAGGTATGGGCCAGACCGAGGAAGGCCATGGCGGCCATCGACCAGGAGGTGAAGTCATCGCCGGCGGGAACGTTGAGGCCGACTTCCCGCCCCAGCGAGAGCGCCATCATCAAGAGGAAGATGGCGACCAGGAAGCAACCGGCCAGAATGCCGGACGTCAAATAGAGTCCATCGAGGATTTTGCGGATCATCGCGCCACCTTTTTCGCGGAGCGAAGCCATCCTGCGCGGGGCTTCATATGGCGGCTGCGCTGCGCCGGGCGGAGCGCGCGCGTCCCCTGCCGCCATTGATGGCGGAATTCGTCATTTGTCATCTGAACCCCTCAAAGGTCTGTGCGGCCCCCTTCGGGCAAGGCCCTGGGTGCTCTAGAAAGATATGCTGGCCTGACGTCGTCATTTCGTCAACAAAATGTTGACGTTTTTTCTCCGTCATGACTTCATTCATCCCGCAGCCTGACGCGGCGCGGCGTCCAAGTATGCGCGGGATGCCGCAGAGTGGGGCAGAAGGATCGAGAATAGGAAATTCTAATTTTGAGCCCATTCATGCCGAAATCGATATCAATTTCCGATTGGGTGTGAGGCGGCGGATTCAGCAGCGCGGACCGCTTTGGCCGTGCAGAAAACGGGCCAGCCGGAACGGCGCGATGCCCGGAACGATTAGTGGATGCAGGGGACAGACATGGCGATGACGGCGGACGCGGCGGTTTCCTCGGGCAAGCGTGGGGCTTGGGAGTTCTGGATCGACCGCGGCGGCACCTTCACGGACATTATCGGTCGCCGCCCGGATGGTTCGCTGGTGGCCCACAAGGTGCTTTCGGAAAATCCCGGCGCCTATCGCGACGCCGCCGTGCACGGCATTCGCGAATTGCTCGGCCTTGCGGCGGAGGATCCCATTCCCCCCGGCTTGGTTTCTGCTGTCAAAATGGGCACCACGGTCGCGACAAACGCGCTTCTGGAGCGCAAGGGCGACCGCACGCTTCTGGTGACGACCCGCGGCTTCAAGGATGCGCTGAAGATCGGCTATCAGGCCCGGCCGAAGATCTTCGCCAAGAAGATCGTGCTGCCGCACATGCTGTTCGAGCGCGTGCTGGAGGTGGGCGAGCGCGTGCGCGCCGATGGCACCATCGAGGCGGCGCCCGATCTGGATGCGGTGCGGGCGAGCCTTATGGAGGCGCGCGAGGCGGGCATCGTGGCGGTGGCGATCGCCTTCATGCACGCCTATCGCTTCCCCGAGCACGAGCGGCAGGTGGCGGCGCTGGCGCGGGAGATCGGCTTTCCGCAAGTGTCCGTGTCACACGAGGTGTCGCCGCTCATCAAGCTGGTGGGGCGGGGCGACACCACGGTGGTGGATGCCTATCTCTCGCCGATCCTGCGCCGCTACGTGGGGCAGGTGGCGCAGGAGCTGGGCGCCGGTGATCCCGACGACCCCGATCCCATCCGCCTCATGTTCATGATGTCCTCGGGCGGCCTCACCGCCGCCGACCTGTTCCAAGGCAAGGATGCGCTGCTGTCCGGCCCCGCGGGCGGCGTGGTCGGCGCGGCGGAAACCGGCGGCATCGCGGGGCTCGAGCGCATCATCGGCTTCGACATGGGCGGCACCTCCACCGATGTCTGCCATTTCGACGGCGAGCTGGAGCGCGCTTTTGACACGGAAGTCGCCGGCGTGCGCATTCGCGCCCCCATGATGCGCATCCATACGGTGGCGGCAGGTGGCGGCTCGATCCTGCATTATGACGGCGCGCGCTTCCGCGTGGGCCCCGACAGCGCGGGCGCCAATCCCGGTCCCGCTTGCTACCGGCGCGGCGGGCCGCTCGCGGTGACCGATGCCAATGTGATGCTCGGCAAGCTCATCCCGGACTTCTTCCCGAGGATCTTCGGGCCGAACCAGGACCAGGCGCTCGATGCGGATGCGGTGCGTGAAAAATTCGCGGCGCTGGCGGCGGAGATCGGCGACGGCCGGACCGCCGAGGCCGCCGCCGACGGCTTCATCACCATCGCCGTGCAGAACATGGCCAATGCCATCAAGAAGATCTCGGTGGAGCGCGGCTATGATGTCACCCGCTACGCCCTGACCTGCTTCGGCGGGGCGGGCGGGCAGCATGCCTGCCTCGTGGCGGACGCGCTCGGCATGAAGAGCGTGCACATCCACCCCTTCTCGGGACTGCTATCGGCCTATGGCATGGGCCTTGCGGCCATTCGCGCGCATCGCACCAAGGCGGTGGGCGTGCGTCTGGCGCCTGAGGCGCTGGCCGCGCTCGGGGAAACCCGCGATGCGCTCGCGGGCGAGACGGGGGCGGAACTCGTCGGGCAGGGCATCGCCCCGGCCGAGGTGGAGACGCAGGCCAAGCTGCATCTGCGCTATGAGGGCACCGACACGCCGCTGTCGGTGACGCTCGCCGACCTGCCCGCCATGCTGGGAGAGTTCGAGGCCAAGCATAAGGCCCAGTTCGGCTTCATCTCGCCGGAAAAGCCGGTGGTGGTGGAGGCCATCGAAGTGCAGTCCTCGGGCGGCGGCGCCGGCATCGCCGAGGCCGACCACCCCTTGAGCGAGGGCACGCCGGAGGCGGACCGAACCGCCCGCTTCTATTCGCGCGGTGAATGGCACGAGGCGCCGGTGGTGCTGCGCGCCGCCTTCCGGCCGGGCATGGTGCTGGAAGGCCCCGCCATCGTCATCGAGCCCAACCAGACGGTGATCGTGGAGGCCGGCTGGAGCGCGCAAGTCACCGTCAAGGACCATCTGCTGCTCACCCGCGCCGTCGCACTGAAGCGCGCCGAGGCGGTGGGCACCCATGCCGATCCGGTGATGCTCGAAGTGTTCAACAATCTCTTCATGTCCATCGCCGAGCAGATGGGCGTGACGCTCCAGAACACCGCCTATTCCGTGAACATCAAGGAGCGGCTGGACTTTTCCTGCGCCGTTTTCTCCGGCACCGGCGAACTGGTGGCGAATGCGCCCCACATGCCGGTGCATTTGGGCTCCATGGATCGTTCCGTGGAAACGGTGATCCGCGAGAATGAGGGGGCCATCCGGCCCGGCGACGTGTTCGCCCTCAACGCGCCCTATAATGGCGGCACCCATCTGCCCGACATCACCGTGTGCTCGCCGGTGTTCGATGATGCGGGCAAGGAGCTGCTGTTCTGGGTGGCCTCGCGCGGCCATCATGCGGATGTGGGCGGCGTTGCCCCCGGCTCCATGAGCCCGCGCGCCACGGTGATCGAGGAAGAAGGCGTCTATATCGACAATTTCAAGCTGGTGGACCAGGGCCGCTTCCGCGAGGCGGAATTGCTGGGCCTGCTTTCCGGTGCGAAATATCCCGCGCGCAATCCGGTGCAGAACGTGGCGGACCTCAAGGCGCAAATCGCCGCCAATGAGAAGGGCATCCAGGAATTGCGCAAGATGATTTCGACCTTCGGGCTCGATGTCGTTACAGCTTATATGGGCCACGTGCAGGACAATGCGGAGGAGAGCGTCCGCCGCGTGCTCGACCGCCTCAATGACTGTGAATACAGCTACGAGATGGACCAGGGCACGGTGATCAAGGTGAAGATCACCGTCGACAAGGCGGCCCGCCGCGCCACGGTGGATTTCACCGGCTCCTCGCCCCAGCAGGAGACCAATTTCAACGCCCCCGCCCCGGTCACGCGCGCGGCCGTGCTCTATGTCTTCCGCGTCATGGTGGAGGATGAAATCCCCATGAATGCCGGCTGCCTGCGCCCCATCGACATCGTGGTGCCGCAGGGCTCCATGCTCTCCCCGGTCTATCCCGCCGCCGTCGTGGCGGGGAATGTGGAGACCTCGCAGGCGGTCACCAATTGCCTGTTCGGCGCGCTCAAAGCCATGGGTGCGTCCCAGGGCACCATGAACAATCTCACCTTCGGCAATGAGAAGATCCAGTATTACGAGACCATCTGCTCGGGCTCCCCGGCGGGTCCCGGCTTCGACGGCACGGACGCGGTGCATGTGCACATGACCAATTCGCGCCTGACCGATCCGGAAATCCTGGAAACCCGCTTCCCGGTCCTGCTGGAGGATTTTCACGTGCGGCCGGGCTCGGGTGGGCGCGGGCAATGGAATGCCGGTGCCGGCACTTATCGCCGCATCCGTTTCCTGGAGAAAATGGACTGCGCGCTGCTCTCCTCGCACCGCCGCGTTCGCCCGTTCGGCTTGGATGGCGGGGAATATGGCGCGGTGGGCGAAGGCTTCGTGCGCCGCAACGATGGGTCCTATGACGTGCTGGAAGGCTGCGACCAGACCGTGCTGGAGGCCGGCGAGGCGGTGATCGTCATCACCCCGACCGGCGGCGGCTTCGGGGATCCGGCGCTGCGCAAGGGGTGAGCTAAACGGCATGATCTCGTCGCCCGCGCGTTCGAAGTGCGGGCGAAGGTCTTCTCGCCTTTTGATCCCAATCAATAGCGATACCTCCGCGGGGGCTAGACTGCATCGCCAGACTTTGGCGTGCGTTGCGATCCGCGGAGAGATCCCATGGTTTCGAAATGGACAGCCCGTTCCCTGTGCGCCGCCGCCGCTGTCGGCGGGCTCATCTTCATGCCCTTTGCCGCCTTTACGCAGGTGAACGCGCCCTCCCAGAAGCCGGAGGCCTATATTCCCCACCTCGGCGATATCATGGAGACCATGCAGCTGCGGCACTTCAAGCTGTGGTTTTCGGGGCGCCTCGGAAACTGGGAGCTCGCAGAATATGAACTCGGCCAGATGCGGGCGAGTTTCCAGGATGCGCTGACCCTCTATCCTGGCATTCCGGTCGCCGACATGAGTTCGATGACCGAGCCCGCCCGCTTGATCGGCGAGGCGATCCAGGAAAAGAACGGGCCGAAGTTCGCAACCGCGTTCAAAGACATGACCGATGCCTGCAATGCCTGCCATCACTCGATCGGGCGCGGGTTCATCGTCGTGCAGGTGCCGACCTCCTCGCCCTTCAGCAACCAATCCTTCGCGCCCCCGGCCAAATAGCCGCCCCGCCTCACACCGAGAGCAAGGCGTCGCGGCGGGCGGGGTCGGCCTCCAGGGTCGCGAAACTGCCCTCGAATACCAGGCGGCCGCGCGCCATCACACAGGCGCGGTCGCAGATGAGCCTTGCGAAATGAAGGTTCTGTTCGCACAGCAGGATCGAAAGCCCTTCGGTTTTCAGGGCCATGACCGCAAGCGCGATCTGCTCGACGATGCGCGGCGCCAATCCTTCGGACGGTTCATCCAGCAATAGCAGCAGCGGATTACCCATGAGCGTGCGCGCCAGGGTCAGCATCTGCTGTTCGCCGCCGCTCATCTGTCCGCCGCGGCGCTGGCGCATTTCGGCAAGATTGGGGAACAGCGCGAACAGGCGCTCGGCGGTCCAGGGCGCATGGCCGGGCCGGGCCGGGCGACGGCCGACCTCCAGGTTTTCCATCACGGTCAGGTCGGTGAAGATGCGCCGGTCCTCGGGCACATAGCCGATGCCCGCCTGCACCAGTTCGTGGGTCTGAAGACGCGAAACATCGGCGCCGAGAAGGCGGATCTCGCCGGTGCGGCGCGGACCCTGGGCCATGATGGCGCGCAACGTGGTGGATTTGCCCGCCCCGTTGCGACCGAGCAGGGCCAACGCTTCGCCGGGTCCCACGCGCAATCCCACCTCATGCAGGATCTGCGCACGGCCGTAGAAGGCATCGAGGCGGGCAACCTCAAGCATCCGCATCCCCCGCGAAGGTCAAGCCGGTGCCGAGATAGATGACACGGACCTGCGCATCGGCACGGATGGCGGCGGGCGGCCCCTGCGCGATCAGGCTGCCGCGATCCAGCACCAGCACGCGGTCGGCATGTTCGAACACCACGTCCATGTCGTGCTCGGTGAACAGGATGCCCATGTTCCGCTCGCGGGCGAGCCGCGCGACGAGCCGCATGAGGGCGATGCGCTCGCCGCTCGCCATGCCGGCGGTGGGTTCGTCCATCAGCAGCAGTCGCGGCGCATTGGCGAGGGCGAGGGCGAGTTCCAGGCGCTTGATGTCGCCATAGGCGAGTTCGCCGCTCGCGCGCCCGGCCTGGTCCGCGAGGCCCACAAGGTCCAGCAGTGTGTCTGTTTCCGCATGATGGGGGTGCGTGGCACGGCCGAAGGGGCGGGCGAGCGCGCGATGGTGCGACAGCAGGGCCACCGCCACATTCTCCCGCACGCTCATGGAGGCGAAGGTGGCCGCGATCTGGAACGTGCGTCCCACCCCGAGGCGGAACAGCCGGCGCGGCGGCGCGCCGGTGATGTCCTGCCCGGAAAGGCGCACCGTGCCGGCATCGGGCTTCACCTGCCCGCCCAGCAGGCCGAAGCAGGTGCTCTTCCCCGCGCCATTGGGGCCGATGAGGGCGAGGATCTCGCCGGCCGCGAGGGAGAAGGAGACCCCGCGCACCGCCGCGACGCCGCCATAGCTCTTGGCAAGGCTCTCGGCCTCCAGCAGCGGCGGGCTCATGCGGCGGCTCCGCCCAGTCGGTCCCGCAGGCGCGTGAACGCGCCGCCGATGCCATGGGGAAAGGCGACCACCAGCGTCACGATCACCGCACCCAGCACCAGCTTGGAGTGCACGGTCTCGCTCATCAGCCAGATCGACAACAGCTTGTAGGCGATGGCGCCGACCACCCCGCCGGAGATCGTCTCCACGCCGCCCAGCAGCACCATGGCGAGCGCATCCACCGACAGGGGAATGCCCAGCGTATCGGGAAAGACGCTGCCTTTCAGGAAGGCGAACAGGGCTCCGGCGACAGCGGCGAACAGGCCGGCCAGGGCGAACGCCGCCCATTGGATGCGATGGCGATCGATGCCCAGCGCCTCGGCCCGCGCGGCATTGTCGCGCGCCGCGCGAAGGGCGTAGCCGAAGGGTGAGAAGATGAGCGTGCGCAGGGCCGCGACGCCCATGATCGCAAGGGCGAGGGCGAGCCAATAGAAGCCGGCAGGGGTGGCCGCGAATCCCTGGGGCCAGATGCCCAGCAGGCCGTTGTCGCCACCGGTCACGCCCACCCATTGGAAGGCGACCGCCCAGGCGATCTGCGCGAAGGCCAGAGTCAGCATGGCGGAATAGACGCCCGACAGGCGCACGCAGAACCAGCCGAACAATACCGCCCCGGCAAGGCCCAGCAGCGGACCGAGCAGGATCGCCCCCGCCATGGAGAGGCCGGCCAGCTTCAGGGCAAACGCCGCGCCATAGGCGCCGAGGCCGAAATAGGCGGCATGCCCAAATGAGGGCAAGCCGCCGGCCCCCATCAGGAAATGCAGGCTCGCGGCGAACAGCACGAAGATCGCGATTTCGGCGGCGACGCTGAGCACATAGACGCCGGCACCAAGCGGCAGCAGGGCGACAAGCGCGATGAGGGCTGCCACCAGCATGCGCTCGCGTGCGGTGAAGGGCCGCCATGGGGTGATGAAGGTGCCGATGGCCGGCCGCGCGGCGCCGTCCGGCCGGCCGAGCAGGCCATAGGGCCGCAGCACCAGCACCAGCGCCATCACCGCGAACACCAGCACCAGCGACACTTGCGGCAGGACGAGGACGCCGAAGGCGTTCAGTTCGCACACCAGGACGGCGGCCAGAAAGGCGCCGGTGACGCTGCCCAGCCCGCCGATGACCACCACCACGAACACCTCGACGATGATCTTCAGGTCCATGGCATGGTTCACCGCCTCGCGCGGCAATTGCAGCGCCCCGCCCAGCGCCGCGAGGAAAACGCCGAGGGCGAACACCGAGGTGAACAGCCATTTCTGATTCACGCCGAGCGCCGCCACCATGTCGCGGTCCTGGGTCGCGGCGCGCACCAGAATGCCCCAGCGGGTGTTGTGGAACGCGAGCCAGATCGCCCCCAGCACCAATGGCCCGAGTGCCACCAGGAACAGGTCATAGGCGGGGATCGCCTGGCCGAGGATATCCACCGCGCCCTTGAGGCCCGGGGCGCGGGGGCCGAGCAGGTCCTCGGGCCCGAAGACAAGCACCACCAGATCCTCCACCATCAGCGTGACGCCGAAGGTGGCGAGCAATTGGAACAGCTCCGGCGCGCGATAGATGCGGCGCAGGAGCAGGATTTCCATCGCGACGCCGAGCACCGCCACGAGGGCGGCGGCGCATACCAGGGCCGCCCAGAAGCCGAGCGCCCCGGAAAACCGCTCCGTGAGGCTGTAGGCCACATAGGCGCCGAGCATGTAGAAGGCGCCGTGGGCGAAGTTCACGATGCGGGTGACGCCGAAAATGATCGAAAGCCCGCTCGCCACCAGAAACAGCGAACAGGCGCTGGCGAGGCCGGTGAGGAATTGGGCGACGAAAAAATCCAAAAGTCTCGTCTCCAAGCCTCGGTTTGAAAGGTCCGCTCGCTCACCTCTCCCCGAGGGGAGAGGTGAGCGAGCGGACGTGTGAGGGGGCACGCCGGAGATTTTCACCCCTCACCCCAACCCTCTCCCCGTCGGGGAGAGGGAGCAGCTCGGGCGAGCGGGGAAATCTGTCCTACTGGCTCAGTTTCGCAGCGTCCGCCGCGCTGAAAGTTCCGCCTTCTTGTCTCTCCACCTCGGTTTGACGGGGTCATTCACTCACCTCTCCCCGAGGGGGAGAGGTGGGCCGCGCAGCGGACGGGTGAGGGGGTGCGCCGCCGCGCGGGAGAGCCTCACCCTTCACCCCACTCCTCTCCGCCGCGGGAAGAGGAGCCGGCATGGGTGAGGGGAAAACCTATTGCGCCGGCCGCAGTTTCGCCGCCTCGTCCTCGCTCGGCAGATAGGCGGCGCCGTCGCGATAGACGAAGTCCACCATCCGCCCCTGGCCGTCCTGCACGCTCGTCTTGCCCACGAAGGCGCCGAGGGTGGACTGGTGATCCCCCTTGCGGAATACGATGGGGCCAAAGGGACTGACGAGGGATATGCCCTCGGCGGCGGCGATCAGCTTGTCGGTGTCCGTGGAACCGGCCTTGGCGATGATGGCGGCGGCAGCCTTGATGGTGGAATAGCCCACCACCGAGCCGAGCCGGGGATAATCGTTGAACTTCGCCCGGTACGCCATCAGGAACGCGTCATGCGCTGGGCTCTTGATCGCATACCAGGGATAGCCGGTGACGATCCAGCCTTGCGGCGCCTCGTCCTTCAGCGGATCGAGATATTCCGGTTCGCCGGTGAGGAAGCTGACCACGGTGCGGTCCTTGAACAGGCCGCGGACGTTGCCCTCGCGCACCAGCTTGGCGAGATCGGGCCCGAAGGTGACGTTCAGGATCGCGTCGGGCTTCGCGGCGGCGATGGCCTGCACCACCGGGCCGGCGTCGATCTTGCCCTGGGGTGGCCATTGCTCGGCCACCCATTCCACGTCCGGCCGCTTGGCGGACAGCAGCTTCTTGAACACCGCGACGGCCGATTGGCCATATTCGTAATTCGGCGCGATGGTCGCCCAGCGCTTGGCCGGCAGCTTGGCCGCCTCTTCCGCCAGCATCGCCGCCTGCATGTAATTGGAGGGGCGCAAGCGGAAGGTGTAAGCGTTGCCCTTGTCCCAGGTGATGGCGTCGGTCAGCGGCTCGGCGGCGAGGAAGAACACCTTCTTCTGTTTGGCGTAATCGGCGACCGCAAGGCCGATATGGGAAAAGAAGGTACCCGCCAGCATCGCCACCTGGTCGGAGGAAACCAGCTCGTTTGCGGCGGTCACTGCATCGGCGGGCTTGCCGGCATCGTCCTTGGAGATCACCACCAGCTTCTTGCCGAGCAAGCCGCCCGCCGCGTTTACCTCCTCGACCGCCAATTGCCAGCCCTTGCGATAGGGCTCGGTGAAGGCGGGCAAGGTGGAATAGGAATTGATTTCGCCGATCTTGATCTCGCCCTGCTGGGCGCGGGCCGCCGAGGCGAACAGGGCGGCGCCGACGGCGA
>NCEH01000046.1 GCA_002304505.1 Rhizobiales bacterium 32-66-11
AGCCCTGGGTGATGACCTTGGTATTGGCGTCGATAAGCACGGACATCACGCAGCTTCCTTCTTCACCGCGCCCACGATCTTCTGCGCGGCGTCGTCGAGATCATCGGCGGGGATCACATTCAAACCGCTCTCGCGGATGATCTGCTTGCCCAGTTCAACATTGGTGCCTTCCAGGCGCACCACCAGGGGCACTTCCAGGCCGACGGCCTTGACCGCCTCCAGGACGCCGCGCGCGATCACGTCGCACTTCATGATGCCGCCGAAGATGTTCACCAGGATGCCCTTCACATTGGGATCCGCGGTGATGATCTTGAACGCCGCCGTCACCTTCTCTTCGCTGGCGCCGCCGCCCACGTCGAGGAAGTTGGCCGGGCTTTCGCCATACAGCTTGATGATGTCGAGGGTCGCCATGGCGAGGCCCGCGCCGTTGACCATGCAGCCGATGGTGCCGTCGAGCGTGATATAGGCGAGGTCGTACTTGGAGGCCTCGATCTCCTTCGCGTCTTCCTCGGTCAGGTCGCGCAGTTCGACCAGGTCGGGATGACGGAACAGGGCGTTGCCGTCGAAGCTCACCTTCGCGTCGAGCACCACCAGGCGGTTGTCCTTGGTGACGATCAGCGGGTTGATCTCGAGCATTTCCATGTCGGTGGCGACGAACGCCTTGAACAGGACGTCGGTCAGCTTGCCCGCCTGCTTGGCGAGATCGCCGCCGAGGCCGAGCGCGTCGGCGACCTTGCGGCCGTGGAACGGCTGCACGCCGGTGGCCGGATCGACCGAGAAGCTGAGGATCTTCTCAGGGGTGTTGTGGGCCACGTCCTCGATGTCCATGCCGCCTTCGGTGGACACGACGAACGACACCCGCGAGGTGGTGCGGTCCACCAGCAGCGAGAGGTAGAATTCCTTCTCGATGTCGGAGCCGTCCTCGATATAGAGGCGGTTCACCTGCTTGCCGGCCGGGCCGGTCTGGATGGTGACGAGGGTGTTGCCGAGCATCTGGCCGGCGAAGGCCTTCACCTCCTCCACCGACTTGGCGAGCCGCACGCCGCCCTTTTCGCCCGCTTCGGCTTCCTTGAACTTGCCCTTGCCGCGCCCGCCGGCGTGGATCTGGGACTTCACGACCCACAGCGGGCCGCCGAGCTCGGTCGCGGCCTTCTCGGCCTCGTCCGGATTAAACACCGCGATGCCGCGGGAAACCGGCGCGCCGTAGCTCTTCAGCAGCGCCTTCGCCTGGTACTCATGGATGTTCATGGGGCTTCGTCCCTAAGGGTTTCGAAGTGACCCACCCCGGATGGAGTGGAACATTTCGGAGTGTCAAAGCCGGCGGTTGAACCCGCCCGACAGGGAAACGGCGGCCCGAGGACCGCCGTCGCGCACTTCATTCACTTGCTCAGATCGGGCGCGATCTTGAGGCAAGCATCCACAAGGCCTTGCACGGCCGATACCGACTTGTCGAAATTTGCCCGCTCCGTGCGGTCCAGCTCGACTTCGACGATGCGCTCGACGCCGCCCGCGCCGATCACCACCGGGACGCCCACATAGAGGTCCTTGAGGCCATATTCGCCCGAGAGATAGGCCGCCGCCGGCAGCACGCGCTTCTTGTCCTTCAGATAGCTCTCGGCCATGGCGATGGCGGAGGCGGCCGGGGCATAGAAGGCGGAGCCGGTCTTCAGCAGATTGACGATCTCCGCGCCGCCGTCACGGGTGCGCTGGATGATGGCGTCGATGCGCTCCTGGGTGGTCCAGCCCATCTTGATCAGGTCGGGGACCGAGATGCCAGCGACCGTGGAATAGCGGATCAGCGGCACCATGGTGTCGCCGTGGCCGCCCATCACGAACGCGGTCACATCCTTCACCGAGACCTTGAATTCGTCGGCCAGGAAATAGCGGAAGCGGGCTGAGTCCAGCACGCCGGCCATGCCGACCACCTTCTCCTTGGGCAGGCCGCAGGATTTCTGCAGCGCCCACACCATGGCGTCGAGCGGATTGGTGATGCAGATCACGAACGCATTCGGCGCATATTTGGCGATGCCGGCGCCCACCTGCTCCATCACCTTCAGATTGATCGAGAGCAAATCGTCGCGGCTCATGCCGGGCTTGCGCGGCACGCCGGCGGTGACGATCACCACGTCCGCGCCCGCGATATCCTCATAGGAATTCGCGCCCGTGAGCTTGGCGTCGAAGCCTTCGACCGGGGACAGTTCCGCGAGGTCCAGCGCCTTGCCCTGCGGCGTTCCCTCGGCCACGTCGAACAGCACCACGTCGCCCAATTCCTTCAGCCCGGACAGAAGGGCGAGCGTGCCGCCGATCTGGCCGGCTCCGATCAAAGCAATCTTATTGCGCGCCATGTGCGAGGGTCCTCGGATACGGGCAAAAAGGAACGGCCAAGGCCGAGCGGGGCTTGACTACTCCCATCCGGCAGGGGGTTCAAGACGCGCGCACTGCACAATTGCCGTCCAAGCCCCGGCTCTGCTTATAGACATCGCCCCGAAGCTGCCAATTGGTCCAAGGACGAACACGCAGCCGGCAGTGTTTGCCGACGCGCGCGACACGATGATGACGTCCTTACAGGCCGGTGGTATTGCCGGACGCCGCCGAATCCGCCCGGCCGTGGGTGCGCCCGAGATATTCGGTGGAGCGCATCTCATGCAGGCGCGAGACCGTGCGGGCGAATTCGAACGCTTCCGCGCCTTCCGAGCCCACATAGAGCTGTTCCGGCTCCGCCGCCGCCGAGGCAATCAGCTTCACGCCGCCGTCGTAGAAGGTGTCGATCAGCGAAATGAAGCGCTTGGCCTCGTTGCGATGATCCCCGTCCATCACCGGAATACCCTCGATCACCACCGTGTGGAACGCGCGCGAGATGCGCAGATAGTCCCCTGCCCCCAGCGGCTGCGCGCACAGATCGGCGAACGAGAAGCGCGCCGCGCCATTGCCGGCCAGCGGCACCGGGATCAGCCGGCTGTGATTGGCGATCGCGGTCGGCCGCCCGCCGTCTGGCCCGGCGATTTTCGCCCAGGCGCGATCCAGCGCCTCGTGCGCGGCCGGGCCGAGCGGCTCGTACCACACCGGCAGGCCTTCCAGCTTCTCCATGCGATAGTCGGTGCGCGCGTCGAGGTTCAGCACCTCCATCTTCTCGTCGATCATGGCGATGAAGGGTAGGAACAGCGCGCGATTGAGGCCGCCGGCATAAAGATCGTCCGGCTTCACGTTCGAAGTGGCCACCACCACCACGCCGTCGGCGAACAGCTTCTGGAACAGCCGGCCGAGGATCATGGCGTCGGCGATGTCGGTCACGTGGAATTCGTCGAAGCACAGCAGCTGCACCTGCTTGGCGAGATCGTCGGCGACCGGCTGGAGCGGGTCCGAGGTCTTGCGCTCGCCGCGCTTCTGCGCTTGGCGCTCGGCGAAGATGCGGTCGTGCACGTCCGCCATGAATTCGTGGAAATGCGCGCGCCGCTTGCCACGCACCTCCACGCTCTCGAAGAACAGGTCCATGAGCATGGTCTTGCCGCGCCCGACCTCGCCATAGACATAAAGGCCGCGCGGCGCGGTGGGGGTCCGGCGGTGAAACAGCCAGCCGAGCGCCGAGGATTTGCGGGCCAGCAGGCGATCACGCAGTTCCACTTCCAAACGGGCGAACGCCTGGACCACGGCGGCCTGCGCGGGATCGGACGTGATCTCCCCCGCGCGCACCAGGGCTTCATAGCGGGAAAGAACGCGCGCGCCAGCCGCCATCATGTCTCCTCCAGGGCCAGGCGTAACGCGCGGCACCGAGCGCCGCTTTAGAGCATGCGCGGCAAAATTTGAACGATTTTCGCACGCGATTTTGCATCGCGAAACAACCGGCCGCCGCCGGGTGGAACGGCGAAATGCGCAGGCGTGAGGAAACCAAGCGCGCGCTGGCGCGTTTCCTTGACAGACCGGCCCGAGCCGAGCGCGCCGCGCTCCCGCCCGGACCGCACATCACATCGCAATCTGCGGGGGCACCCCGCACCGGCGCGGTCCCTCGCGAACGAGGGGGTGCGCCCGCTTGAAGGAGTTCTCCATGAACAAGTTCATCGCCACCGGCACCGCCCTCGTCGCGCTCACCCTGGCGGCCGCGTCCGGCATGTCCGCCGCCGCGCGGGCCGACGATTCCATCACCCAGGGCAATGACAGCCAGGTGCAATTGCGCCAGATGGATTATCTGCGCGCCCACGGCGGATACATGCTGCTGCAGGACCAGCAGTCCCAGTCGGTGGGCGGGCGCAACTCCACCATGATCCTGCCGGCGCCGCGGGTCTATGTGCCGGCCTATTCGGTCGAACCTGCTCCGGTGATGATCGCCCCGTCGGGCGGCTACATGGTTCAGTAGGCCCGACCCGTGCGATGCGCGGCGGACCGCCTCCGTTCATCGCACGGGGACACCGCGGCGGGTCTCTGGACTTTTACCGCGCGCCATGAACCTTTGCGATCCGACGACTTGAATCGCGAAGGGGTGAAGCGATGCAGGATCCGCCAGTCGATGCGTTCGACGGACCCGGCAGCCATACCGGCCCGACACTGGTCGGGCGGATCGCGCGCTGGCTGTCGGACCATGACCCCGGCGGCATCGACAGCACGCGCGCGCTCCACCTCGCCATCTCCTTCATTTTGGTCATCTGCCTCGGCTATGCGACCTCCCGTGCCTTCGACCTGAACCTCGACGTCACCTTCCCCATGGCGGGTGCGATGACGGCGCTGGTGCTGATCAATTTCACCCCCTCCGCCAGCCGCAGGGCGGAAGCCATCAGCTTCGGCAAATTGTTCGCACGAATTGGCCATGAAGCTGCTGCTGGTGCCGCTCACCTGCATCGCGCTGTATCTGCGGCGCTTCGGCATGGAAGGCCAGCGGATGGGCATCGCGCTCATCATCATCGCCACCGTCGCCGCCGTGCTGCACCCCACCCGCATCCAGGCCGCCTGGCTGTTGCTCGCGGCGGTGCAGGGCGGCATCGTGACCTTCCTTGTCCGCTTCACCCTCGCGCGGCCCTCGGCGCTGAAAGTCTATTCCACCTGCGTGATCGAAGCCGGCGAGACGGTTGGTGAATACCTTCGGCTGCTGGGCACCTGCGTGCGCTCCGGCGTGCGCGTGCCGCCGCCACCGGCGGAGATGCTGGAGCGGATCAAGATCCGCGTGCGCGCGGCGCTGGTGAATGCCGCCGCCGAGGATCCGCAGGCCCGCGAATATATCGAGGCGGTGCGCTCGCTGGTGTACCGGCTGCGGGTGGCGACCCAATTGCTGGGCGATTGCATTCCCGATCCGCGGGGCTCGGACGGCGCTTGGCGCGCGCCGCTCGCCGCCTGCGCCGATCAGATCGCCCGCCACCTGGAACGCGGGCTCGGCCAGCCGTTCGAGCAGTCCGAGCGCATGCGCAAAGCCATCGGCCGGCTGCGCGAGGCGGCGATGGAACCCGATATCCCCGCCCAGGAGCAATTGGCGCTGCTGCGCGCCGTCACCGCCTTCGACCGGCTGTTCCTGGTGGTCAGCGATCTCTCGCGCCTGGAAAGCGTCGATACCTCCCGCTGGAACGTGCCGCCCGGATCCGCCGCCGGCCTGATCACGCCCGGCCCGCCGCCGCCCGGCGCGCCCACGGCCCCGACCGCGCCGCAAGGCATGCCGTTTTACGTCAAGGTCGCCATCCAGGGCCTGGTCGCCACCGCCATCACCACCACGCTCGACCTGGTGGTGGGGCTGGACCATGCCTATTGGGCGACCATGACGGTGATGTTCGTGCTCGGCAACAGCCTGGGCGAAACCTATGTGCGGGTGCGCTATCGCACCGTGGGAACGCTCGCCGGCGCGGTCATCGGCATCGCCCTCGTGGTGGGGCTGGATCGCAATATCTGGCTGCTGGCCGCCGCCTGCCTGATCGCGCAGATGATCGGCCTCGTCACCCAGCGCGACCGCTACGACGTCGCCTCCGCCGCCACCGGCCTGTCCGTGATCGTGGGGCTGCACCTCGTCACCGGCCTCGGCGCCGATGGCATGGTCGCGCGCATCTACGAGACCGCCATCGGCGCCGTCATCGCGCTGGTGGTCTCGTTCGTGGTGCTGCCGGTCTATCTGGCGGACCAGATCCGCAACCAGGTGGTGGGCATGGTCAGCCAGTGCCGGGCCGCTTTCGCCAATTGCTGGCCCCGCAAGGGCAGCGTTCCCGGCGAGATCGGCAATGTGACCGCCGCGCTGTCCGCCGACCTGCGGCAATTGTCGGAACGCCTGCCGCATATCGGCGCGGAAACCTCGCTCGGCCACCGCTCGGCCGGGGACGTGGTGACGCTGGTGTCGACGCTGGAAATCCTCATCACCTATCTGGCGCTGCTGGAGGATGTGGCGCACCGGCTCGACACGCTCTCGCCGCCGCCGGAGACCGTCACCATCCTGGAGGCCGCGCGCGCCCGCACGCTCGCCGCGTTCGACCAGGCGCTGGGCCTGGCGACCCCGGCCGCCAATCCGGGCGCCGCCCCGGAACTCGACGCGGCGGTGTCGGTGGCGCTGGAGATGGCCAGCGACCAGGGCACCCGCCGCCTGCTGCCGTTCGTGGCGGATTATCTGAGCTTTTCCGATGCGGTGCTGCGCCCGCTCGCCGATCTGCGCGCGCTGCTCAATCCCGCCGCCGAGGCCCATGCCGCCAAGCCCGCCGCCCAGAAGGAGCTGGAGGCGGCCTAGGACCCGCCCGCCGGAGGCCCTCGGCCTCAGGCCGCAGGCACGAAGGCGCGGAAATGCTTGGAGAGCTTCAGCCCCTGGCCCTGGTAATTGGAGCCGAGCCCCTCCCCATACAGCGCCTTCGGCCGCTCGGACATGCGCTCATAGACCAGGCGGCCCACGGTCTGGCCGTGTTCGAGGATGAACGGCACCTCGCGCGAGCGCACTTCGAGCACCGCGCGCGCGCCGCTGCCCCCCGCTGCCGCATGGCCGAAGCCGGGATCGAAGAAGCCGGCATAATGCACGCGAAATTCGCCCACCAGCGGGTCGAACGGCACCATCTCGGCGGCAAACGCCGGCGGCACCTGCACCGCCTCGCGGGAGGCGAGGATGTAGAAGGCGTCGGGATCGAGCACCAGGCTGGTGCGCCCGCGCGCCCGGATCGGCTCCCAGAAATCCTCGACATCGAGCGCGTTGCGGCGATCCACGTCCACGACCCCGGTATGCCGCTTGGCCCGGAAGCCGAGAAGCCCGCCCCAGGCCTCGCCCGCCAGATCGACCCCGACCGCGATGCCGCCGCCCACCACATCGGGCTTGTCCGCATTCACCAGCTGTTCCGCCGCCTGGAGGGTCAGCAGTTCGAGATCGGAGAGGCGCGAGACGCCGCGCCGGAACCGCACCTGCGACAGGCGCGAGCCGGTGCGCGCCAGGATCGGGAAGGTGCGGGGCGAGATTTCCAGGAACAGCGGCCCCTCATAGCCGGCGGGAATGGCATCGAAGGCGCGCGCGCCGTCGGTGATCACGCGGGTGAACACATCGAGCCGGCCAGTGGAGCTTTTCGGATTGGTGGCGGCCGAGACATCGGCCGGCAATTTCAGCTTCTCGAACAATTGCACCAGATAGACGCAGCCGGTTTCCAGCACCGCGCCGTCCGCGAGGTCGAGCTTATGGAGCGCAAGATCCTCCAGCCGCTGCTTCACGCTTATCCCGGCACCCGGCAGGAAGCTGGCGCGTATGCGCCATGCGGTGCGCCCGAGCCGCAGATCCAGGCTCGCCGGCTGGATCTGGTCATCGTCGAACGCGCGCTTCGTGACGATGCCACCGGCCTCGTGCAGCGCGGCAATGGCCTGTGACGGCAAGATGCCCGGTTTGAGCTGGTCCACCTGCACTCCGCCTCCCTGTCCCGCCGTTCGGTTTAACGGACGCATCCCTTGACGCCAAGGGTGCGACGCGCTTTAACTCTTATCGATCCGTGGTGAATTTGAGCCGGCCGGCTTGCTGCCACGCTAAACAAATCGCTAAAAGGCCGGGGATCGTAAAGGGCGTCTTCGCCCGTTCCTACGCGTCCTCGGCCTCATTTGAGGCTTGAAGACCTTGGCCCACATCCCCCCGGACTTCTCCACCCTCCATCCCGACACCTTGCTGGTGCAGGGCGGCACCGCCCGTTCGCCTTATGGGGAAACGGCGGAAGCGCTCTATCTCACCCAGGGCTTCGTCTATGACGACGCGGAATCCTGCGAGGCGCGCTTCAAGGGCGAGGATCCCGGCTTCATCTATTCGCGCTACGGCAACCCCACCACCGCCATGTTCGAAAGCCGCATGGCCCTGCTGGAAGGCGCGCAGGCCGCCCGCGCCACCGCGTCCGGCATGGCGGCGGTGAATGCCGCGCTGATCTGCCAGCTCAAAGCGGGTGACCATGTGGTGGCCGCCCGCGCGCTGTTCGGCTCCTGCCGCTGGATCATCGAGGAATTCCTGCCGCGGTTCGGGGTCGAGACCACGCTGGTGGACGGCACAAACCTTGACGCCTGGCAGGCGGCGGTGAAGGGCAACACCAAGGTGCTGTTCCTGGAGAGCCCCACCAACCCGACGCTGGAAATCATCGACATCGCGGCGGTGGCCAAGATCGCCCATGCCGCTGGCGCGCGGCTGGTGGTGGACAATGTGTTCGCCACCCCGCTGCTGCAGAAGCCGTTCGAACTGGGCGCCGACGTGGTGGTCTATTCGGCCACCAAGCATATCGACGGACAGGGCCGGTGCCTCGGCGGGGTGATCCTGGCGTCCGAAGCCTTCATCGCCGAGGGCCTGCAAACCTATCTGCGCCAGACCGGCCCCTCCATCTCGCCCTTCAACGCCTGGGTGCTGCTGAAGGGCATGGAGACCCTGGCGCTGCGCGTGGAGCGCCAGCAGGCGAGCGCGGCCACCATCGCCGATGCGCTCGCCACCTCCTCCAAGGTGGAAAAGGTGATCTATCCGTTCCGCGCCGACCATCCCCAGGCGGAACTGGCGCGCCGGCAGATGAAGGGCGGCGGCACGCTGACCACCTTCGTGGTGGGCGGCGGCAAGGAAGGCGCGTTCCGCTTCGCCAATGCGCTGCGGCTGATCCGCATCTCCAACAATCTCGGCGATTCCAAGAGCCTGCTGACCCATCCCGCCACCACCACCCACCAGCGCTTCACCCCCGAGGCGCGGGCCGAAATGGGGATTTCCGACGGGCTGGTGCGCCTCTCGGTCGGCCTGGAACACCCCGGCGATCTCCTCGCCGACCTCACCCAGGCGCTCGAAAAGGTGTGAGCACGGCGCGGGCCGCGGCAGGCCGGCGCGCGCCCGCGACTCCGGGGCGCGACGGTTCTCGCCCCGACCCCATTGCGCCGTGCCCGCATCGCGGGTTCACTGTGCGCGGACGCAGCGAAGTATAAGGGGGATCGAATGTATCGGGCGACGACGCGCCAGATCCAGGTGACGGCGACGCCGCGCTATGTGGCGGAACGCTCGGACCCGGAACACGGCAATTTCTTCTGGGCCTATACCATCGAAGTGGTGAATCTGGGCGGCGACGTGGTCCAGCTCAAGGCGCGCCACTGGGTCATCACCGATGCCCACGGCCATGTGGAGGAAGTGCGCGGGCCCGGCGTGGTGGGCGAAGAGCCGGTGCTTCCCCCCGGCGGGCGATTTGAATATACCTCCGGCGTGCCGCTCGCGACCGCCATGGGCATCATGAGCGGGCATTACGAGATGTTGTCCGAGAAGGGCGAATCCTTCTCTGTGGAAATTCCCGCATTCTCCCTCGATACGCCGGACATGCGCCGCGTTCTCAACTGAGATGGCAGCCCCCATGCAAGCGGCCAAGGCACCGACCATCCACGCCGAAGCCGGCCAGCCGCTTGACGCCCGGCCGATCGCCGCCGCACTCGGGGCGGTGGTGGTGATCCTCGGCGTGAGCATGCTGCTGCCCGCGCTTGTGGATTATGCCGTGCGCTCGGGCGAGCAGGACGTGTTCGTCGGCACCTCGGCCGTCACCATTTTCGTCGGGGTGCTGCTGAGCGTCATCGGGCGCGGCGCGAACTTCCGGCGGCTGGACCTGCGGCAAGCGTTCCTGCTGACCTCCTCGGTCTGGATGGTGCTGACCGCATTCGCCGCCCTGCCCTTCATGTGGGGCAAATCCGGACTTTCCCTGAGCCATGCGGTGTTCGAGGCCATGTCCGGCCTCACCACCACCGGCGCGACCGTGATGACCGGGCTCGACGTGCAGACGCCTGGCATCCTGCTGTGGCGGGCCTTGCTGCACTGGTTCGGCGGCGTCGGCATCGTGGTGATCGCGATCGCCGTGCTGCCCATGCTGAGCGTCGGCGGCATGCAATTGTTCCGCATGGAATCCTCCGACAAATCGGAAAAATTCCTGCCGCGCGCGGGTGCCATCGCGAAGGGCCTGCTGCTGGCCTATGTCCTGCTGACCTTCCTGTGCATCGCCAGCTACAAGGTCGCGGGCCTCGATCTGTTCGACGCGGTGACGATCGGCATGTCCACCATGTCGAGCGGGGGCTTCGCCAATTCCGATTCCTCGCTGTCCGTGTTCGCGGACCCTGCGGTGGATTATGTGGCGATCGTCTTCATGCTGCTGGCGAGCCTGCCCTTCCCGCTCTATATGCGCGCGCTCTCGGGCGACGTGACGCGGCTGGTCACAAATCCCGAGGTGCGCCTGTTCCTGACGATCGTGGCGGTGTTCACCCTCGCCTCCTTCGCCCAGCAGACGATCCAGGGCGTGGCCCATGGGGAGACGGCGTTTCGCGGCGCCCTGTTCACGGTCGCCTCGCTCATCTCCACCACCGGCTTCATGTCCGTGGACTATACCAATTGGGGGCCGCTCTCCGACGCGTTGTTCCTGGTGCTGATGTTCGTGGGCGGGTGCACCGGCTCCACCTCCGGCGGGCTGAAGGCGCTGCGCCTCGCCATCACGGCGAAGGCGGTCCGCCAGCATCTCAAGCGGATTTCCTATCCCAACGGGCTGTTCCCGATCCGCTACGGGGGCGCATCGGTGGCCGACGACATCGTCGCCTCGGTGCTCGGCTTCGTGTTCCTGTATTTCGCGACCTTCATCATCGTCGCGGCGGCGCTGAACTGCATCGGCCTCGATGTGCGCACGGCCCTGTCCGCCACCGTGGCCTGCCTTGCCAATGTGGGACCGGGGCTCGGTCCGATCGTCGGGCCCGCCGGCAATTATGCCAGCCTGCCGGAAAGCGCGATCCTGCTGCTCACCGCGGCCATGCTGCTTGGCCGGCTGGAAATCCTCACCGTGCTGGTGCTGCTGCTGCCGCGATTCTGGGTGCGCTGAGCCCGCACAGGGCCATGCCGGCCGGCGCGATCAGGGCGCGGTGTCGTCCGAGGCGGGGTCGTCGGCGGCGGGAGTGGCGGCGGGCGCGTCGTCCGTCAGCACCTCTTCCGCACGGAACCCGTAGGCCCGGCCGCAGAATTCGCATGTCACCGAGATCCGGCCGTCCGCCTGCACCATGTCGGCGCGCTCCTCGCGGCTGAACGAAGACAGCACGCCGAACACCCGCGTGCGCGAACAGGTGCAATGGGCAACGATGGGCTGGGGCTCGAATACCCGCACGCCGCGTTCGTGGAACAGGCGATAGAGCAGCGCCTCGCTGGGCAAGGCTTGGTCCAGCAATTCCACATCCTCCAGCGTGCCCACCAGCGACTGCGCTTCCATCCAGGCATCATCAAGCGGCACATCCGGCTGTTCGGCGCCCTCGGGCGCATCGCCGGGATGCAGGTCCGCCTGCGCCGCCCGGCCCGCCTCGGCGGGCAGGAATTGCGCCAGCAGGCCGCCCGCGCGCCACGCGGAAGGTTCCCCGCCCGGCCGCATCTCCTCGCCCACGGCGAGCCGCACGCGGGTGGGGATCTGCTCGGATTGCTGGAAATATTGATGGGCCGCCGCCTCCAGCCCGTCGCCCTCCAGGGCGACGACCCCCTGGTAGCGATTGGCGGAGAGGCCGGGATCAATGGTCATGGCGAGGTGCCCGCGCCCGATCAGCAGCGCCGGGGCGGCGGCATTGCTGGCCTCCGCCTGCGCCACCGCCTCGGCATCGAAGCGGGCATAGGCGCGCACCTTGTCGGGGCTGACGAAATCCACCACCACCATGTCCACCGGGCCGTCGGTCTGGGTCTGGAGGATGAAGCGGCCCTCGAATTTCAGCGAGGACCCCAGCAGGACGGTCAGCGCCACCGCCTCGCCGACCACGCGTTTTACGGCATTGGGATAATCGTGATGCACCAGCACCGCGTCGAGCATGGAGCCGACGCGCACCACGCGGCCGCGAATATCGAGCGCGTCCACCTGGAACGGAAGCACCGAATTGTCGGGCGCTTCCAGGCGCGGCTCAGGATGTGTTTCCTTGGTCATGCTACCTCATTCCAACCGCCCGGCCCGAGGGCCGGGCCTTCGACTGGCCGCGCCTTCGACCGCCGCCGCGGGGATCGTCTCAGGCTCCGCGCGGACCCGCCCGGGGGAGGAGGATGTCATCTTCCCCCGGCGGCCACGGCTCAGGCTGCGGGCGTATCGAAGCACCAGGCCAGGATGCCCTTCTGGGCGTGCAAGCGGTTCTCCGCCTCGTCGAACACCACCGATTGCGGGCCGTCCATCACCTCATTGGTCACTTCCTCCCCGCGATGGGCGGGCAGGCAATGCATGAAGATGGCGTCCGGGGCCGCGCGCGCCATCAGGGCGCGGTTCACCTGATAGGGCTTCAGGAGATTGTGGCGCCGCTCGGCTTCCTTGTCGCCCATGGAGACCCAGGTGTCGGTGAGGATGCAGTCCGCCCCCTCCACCGCCGCCTCGGGATCGCGGGTGAATTTCACCCGCGCCTTGGTCTTCTTGACGAAATCCTTGAGCGCCTGGCGCGGCGACAATTCCTTCGGGGTGGCGACGTTCAGCTCGAAATCGAAGCTGTGGGCGGCATGGATCCAGGAGGCGAGCACATTGTTCGCGTCCCCGGTCCAGGCCACCTTGCGCCCGGCGATGCGGCCCTTGTGCTCCTCGAAGGTCATCACATCGGCCATCACCTGGCAGGGATGGGACACGCGGGTGAGGCCGTTGATCACCGGCACGGTGGCATAGGTGGCCAGTTCCATCAGATCCTCATGGCTGAGAATGCGGATCATGATGGCGTCCACATAGCGCGACAGGACGCGGGCAGTGTCGGCGATGGTCTCGCCGCGCCCGAGCTGCATTTCCGCGCCGGTGAGCATCACCGTGTCGCCGCCAAGCTGGCGCATGGCCAGATCGAACGAAACGCGCGTGCGCGTGGACGGCTTGTCGAACACCATCGCCAGCGACTTGCCGGCAAGTGGCCGCTCGGCGGAGCCAGCCTTGCGCTTGGCCTTGAGATCCTTCGACAATTCCAGAACTCGCCGCAGTTCCACCGCGGGGATATCGGACAGATCGAGAAAATGACGCACGCCAATGTCCTTCATTCGGCGGCTCCCTTCGCCGACGCCAGTGCAAGGCCGTTCTCGATCCGCAGGCAGGCGGCCTCGATTTTATCGGCGGCAATGGCGATCTCGTCCTCGGTGAGGATGAGAGGCGGCAGAAGTCGAACCACATTATCTCCGGCGCCCGGGGCCAAAAGGCCCTCGTCGCGCAGGGCGAGCACCAGCTCGGCGGCGGGGCCCTGCGCCCTGACGCCAAGCAGGAGCCCTTCACCTCGCACCTCGGCGATGACCGCGGGATGACGGTCCTTGATCTCGTTCAGGGTGCGCACGAGCAGCGCGGAGGTGGCCTGCACCCGCTCCAGGAAGCCATCCGCCAGCACCACGTCCAGCACCGCATTGCCCACCGCCATGGCGAGCGGGTTGCCGCCATAGGTGGACCCGTGGGTGCCGAGCGTCATGCCGCGGGCGGCATTTTCCGTGGCGAGGCACGCGCCCATGGGGAAGCCGCCGCCGATGCCCTTCGCCACCGCCATGATGTCGGGCAGGATGCCCGAGCTCTGGTAGGCAAACAGGCTTCCGCTGCGCCCGACGCCGCATTGCACCTCGTCAAGGATCAGCAGCAGGCCATGGGCATCGCACAGGGCGCGCAATTGCGGGAGGAAATCCGGCGACGGCACGCGCACGCCGCCTTCGCCCTGGATCGGCTCCACCAGGATCGCGCCGGTTTCCGGCCCGATGGCCGCCTTGACCGCCTCGATATCGCCGAACGGCACATGGTCGAAGCCCGGCATGGTCGGGCCGAAGCCTTCCAGATATTTGGCATTTCCGCCGGCGGCGATGGTCGCGAGCGTGCGCCCGTGGAACGCGCCCTCGAACGCGATGATGCGGTTTTTCGCCTCAGCGCCGATCACATATTGATAGCGGCGCGCCATCTTGATGGCGCACTCCAGCGCTTCCGCACCGGAATTGGTGAAGAACATGGTATCGGCAAAGGTCACGGCCTTCAGCCGTTCCGCCAGGCGCTCGCCGCCGACGATGCGGAACAGGTTCGAGGTGTGCCAGAGCTTTCCGGCCTGCTCGGTCAGGGCCGAGACCAGATAGGGATGGGCGTGCCCGAGGATGTTGACCGCGATGCCGGCAGTGAAATCGAGAAAGCGTCGCCCGTCCGTCGTGACGAGCCAGCAGCCCTCTCCCCTTTCAAAAACCAGGTCGATGCGCGCGTAGGTCGGCAGAACGGGGGTGATCACGGAAACCCCTCCTCTTGGGGTGGGGCGAAACGCGGAGCGTCTCGCCGGACATCAGAAACGCCAAAGGCCGCCCTCGCGGGGCGGCCCGACAAAAAGGGATTCTAATGATCGCGCGCGTGAGGTCAACAGAGCGCAGCCGTTAACCTGATCGTAACGACTTGGGGACAACGGGGCAGGAATGCATTCCGACTCTGTGCGGGCGGGCGTGCATATTGTAGCTTGCTCGAGGCCGACCACGACATCTCGTGCAGGCCTGTTCCCCAAGTGACGTTGGGCCCTGCGAACCCGCGTGCAATGGCGCGCCTGGGTGCGGGAGAAGAGTCGAAGGAGGAGAGCGATGAGCTGGAACGACGAGCGCGTCGAACTCTTGAAGAAGCTCTGGGGCGAAGGGCTTTCCGCAAGCCAGATCGCCGGCGAGCTGGGCGGCATCACCCGCAATGCGGTGATCGGAAAAGTACACCGCCTCGGTCTCTCCGGCCGAGCGAAATCAACGGTTCCCGCGGCGCGCCCGCGCAAGGCCCGGCCTGAAGCGCCCGCCAACAAGCCCGCGCCGCAGCCACAGACCATCGGCAACACCGCGCTTGCCCCCGCACTGGAAGCCTTCGTGGCGCCCGAGCCCGCGCCGCGCCCGGCAACCGGCGGCAATGTCGTCGCCATGGGCCAGCGCTGCACCATCATGAACCTCACGGAAGGCACCTGCCGCTGGCCGATCGGCGAGCCGGGCACGGAAAACTTCTATTTCTGCGGCGGCCGCAGCCTCACCGGCATGCCTTACTGCACGACCCATGCGCGGATGGCCTATCAGCCCACGCAGGATCGCCGTCGCGACCGGCGCGTCGCCCGCATCTGAGCGGCGCCCGCACGGCTGCGGACCTGCGCAGCCCAAACGTTTTCGAGCGAGCCTGGTCATGTCGCTCGAAAACGCCTGGCTGTTTGTTTGGCGCATTCTCTTCGCGCGAACCGATGCCCCACTTCGCTCGAAAACGCCCGCCCTGGCACCTGGGCGCGTTTTCTTCACGCGAACCGGTGCCCACTTCGCTCGAAAACGCTTTTAGCGCACCGGATAATCGCTGCATTTATAGCCGACGAAACAAGCCGGATTGTCCTGTGTCGGCGCGTAGGCCGGCCGCGCCACCCCGTCGGGATCGCAGAAGCTGTTATCCTTGACGACGCGGTGAAACGTTTCCGGCGCCGTTTCCAGAATAGCGCCGCCCGCCCGCGAGACCAGGGACGCGACATCCGCGCAGTGCGCCTCGGGTGTGAATGCGCTGGCCTGCGCGCGCGTCACGGGCACAACGAGCAGCAGCGCGAGGAGGCTGAGGACCGCGAGCGCCGCAGGAGCCGGGCTGAGCGCAAGGACCCGATTTCGCAAAAACAGAGGGTTGAGCGAGAACATGGGGTTGAGCGAGAAGATATGCCGGGCCATGAGGAGGCTCCCTATCGCCGGGGAGGGAACCCCTCCCTCACAGGCATATGGACCTCGGCCCTGAGCGCCGCCATTGTCGGCGCAATCACGATATCTCGCTTTGAGGACCCGCCGCAGACCGTGGAACGGCGCGCGGCAGGCGTGAACGGGACAGCGCCCACGGGCGCCGTCTCACGTCTTTGGCCCTTTACGGGGCTGGTCGGCGCCTTCAGCCATAGGCTCAATGCACGCGGGCAAACATCTCGTTGAACGAATAGCCGGCGCCCCGCACGGTGCGGATCGGATCCGACTGCCGCCCCCGGTTGATCGCCTTGCGCAGGCGACCCACATGCACATCCACCGTGCGCTCGTCGATATAGACGTCTTGTCCCCATACGCCATCGAGCAATTGCTCGCGCGAGAACACCCGTCCGGGGCTCTGCATCAGGAATTCCAGCAGGCGGAATTCCGTCGGCCCGAGGTGGACTTCACGGCCGGAGCGGTGAACCCGGTGGGTCTCCCGGTCGAGCTCGATGTCGCCGGCCCGCAGCAAGGTGGCCACATGCTCCGGCTTCGCGCGCCGCAGCAGGGCCCGCACCCGCGCCAGAAGTTCCGGCACGGAGAAGGGCTTCACCACATAATCGTCGGCCCCCGTGGCGAGGCCGCGCACGCGTTCGGTTTCATCACCGCGGGCGGTGAGCATGATGACCGGCAGCCGCTCGGTTTCCGGGCGGGTCCGCAGGCGGCGGCACAGCTCGATGCCCGACAACCCCGGCAGCATCCAGTCGAGGATGACGAGGTCCGGCACGCTTTCGCGCAACCGGGTCTCGCCCTCATCGCCTCGCCCGACGCTTTCGACGAAATAACCTTCCGACTCCAGATTGTAGCGGAGCAGAAGGGTCAGGGGTTCCTCGTCCTCGATAATCAAGATACGCGCAGGCACGGATTTTACCCCTGAAGGCTATGCCCCGGGAAAGCGACGGTCGTCTCGCTGGAGACATCCGCCTTCGGGCGCTCTTCGGACAACATCTGTCCTGAAACCATATAATAGATGGTTTCCGCGATATTGGTCGCGTGGTCGCCGATGCGCTCGATATTCTTGGCGCAGAACAGCAGATGCGTGCACACCGAGATGTTGCGCGGATCTTCCATCATATAGGTGAGGAGTTCGCGGAACAGCGAGGTGTACATGGTGTCGATGCCGCTGTCGCGGACCCACACATCCACCGCCTTCGCCTGGTCGCGGCTGGCATAAGCGTCCAGCACTTCCTTGAGCTGCTCCAGCACCAGGTCGGACATGTGCTCGACGCCACGCACCAGCTTCTGGGGATGATATTCCCCCTCGATGGCGAGCACGCGCTTGCCGACATTCTTCGCGAGGTCGCCGATGCGCTCCAGGTCGGAGGCGATGCGGATCGAGGCCACCACGTCGCGCAGATCGCTCGCCACCGGCTGGCGCTTGGCGATGCAGATGATGGCCTTTTCCTCGATCTCCCGCTGCAGCAGATCAACGCTCGCATCGAGCAGGATCACCCGCTGGGCGGCGGCGGTATCGCGGCGGATCAGAGCATTGACGGCGTCGGCCACCATGCGCTCGGACTGGCCACCCATTTCGACGACCTTGCGGCCGATCTCCTTCAGCTCGGCGTCGAAGGCCGAGACGGTATGGTCGGACATCTGGCAGATCCTTGCTTGGTCAGCCGAAGCGGCCGGTGATGTAGTCGCGGGTCTTGATCTGCTTGGGATTGGTGAAGATCACGTCGGACGGCGCGACCTCGACCAGTTCGCCCAGATAGAAAAAGGCGGTGATGTCGGCGCAGCGCGCCGCCTGCTGCATGTTGTGGGTCACGATGACGATCGTGAAATCCTGCTTCAGCTCGTCGATCAAATCCTCGATCTTCGACGTGGAGATCGGATCGAGCGCCGAGGTCGGCTCGTCCAGCAGGATCACTTCCGGCTGCACGGCAATAGTGCGGGCGATGCACAGGCGCTGCTGCTGGCCGCCGGACATGCCGAGCGCCGAGGTGTGCAGGCGGTCCTTGGTCTCTTCCCAGATGGCAGCCTTGCGCAGGCAGCTTTCCACCCGCTCGTCCATCTTCGCCTTGTTGAGATTCTCGTGCAGGCGAACGCCGAAGGCGATGTTGTCATAGATCGACATGGGGAAGGGCGTCGGCTTCTGGAACACCATGCCGATGCGCGTGCGCACGACGGTGGGATCCAGCTCCTTGCCGACGATGTTCACGCCGTCGAACATCACGCCGCCCTCAGCCCGCTGGCCGGGATAGAGGTCATACATGCGGTTGAACACGCGCAGCAAGGTGGACTTGCCGCAGCCCGAGGGTCCGATCATCGCGGTGACGCGCTTCTCGGGGATCTCGAAATTGATGTTCTTCAGCGCGTGGTTCTGCCCGTAATAGAAGTCGAGCTTTTCCACCTTGATCTTGGTCGGCGCCTGAAGGGCATCGGGCTTGGCCGAGACGGATGAGGAAATGTTGAAGGTGGGGTCCACTGCGGAATTCATCTTCGGCCTCTTGGATCTTGATGTGCGATTGTCCAGGGGTCCAGGCGCTCAGCCCGCCCGGGCGAGGAAGAGACGGGAGACGATGTTCAGCAGCAGCACGGACACCGTGATGAGCAAGGCACCGGCCCAAGCCAATGCAACCCAGTCGTCGAAGGGGCTGCCGGCGTATTGGTAGATGGCGATGGGCAGGCTCGCCATCGGCGCCGAGAGATCGGTCGACCACGAATTATTGCCGAGCGAAGTGAACAGCAGCGGAGCGGTCTCGCCCGCGGCACGCGCGATGGAGAGCAGGACGCCGGTCATGATCCCCGCGCGTGCGGCGCGCCAGGTCACCATCATCACGACCTTCCATTGGGGCGCACCGAGTGCATAGGCCGCTTCGCGCAGGCCGATGGGCACCAGGTTCAGCATATCCTCCGTGGTGCGCACGATGACCGGGATCACGAGGATCGCCAGCGCGACCGCGCCAGCCCATCCGGAGAACCCGCCGAACGGGTTGACGAGGAAGGCATAGACGAAAAGGCCAACCAGGATCGACGGCGCGGAAAGCAGGATGTCGTTCACGAAGCGAGCGATGTGACCCACCTTCGTGGTCTTTCCATTCTCCGCCAGGAAGGTCCCGGCGAGCAGGCCGATCGGGGTGCCGATCACCATCGCGATGCCGATCTGGATCAGCGACCCGACGATGGCATTCAGCAGTCCGCCTTCGTGACCGGGCGGCAGCGTGATCTTGGTGAAGACATTGAGCCCGAGGGCCGGAAGGCCCTTCATGACCAGGGTGAACAAGATCCACGCCAGGAGAAACAAAGCGATCCCGGCAAATGCGGTGCTCACCACTTTGACGGCGTGGTCCTTGGTGCGACGGATTGCGAGCGACATGGCGGCCGGCCCCTCAGGACTTCAGGTTGGAGCGGACAAGGAAGCGCGACAGCGCCAGGACGATGAACGAGATCACGAACAGGATAAAGCCCAGAGCCAGGAGCGAGTCCAGCTTGAGCGAGCCCTGCGCGGCTTCCGGAAATTCGTTCGCGATGGTCGATGCGATGGTCGCGCCGGGCGCGAACAGCGAGGCCGAAAGGCGGGTCGCATTGCCGATCACGAAGGTCACGGCCATGGTCTCGCCGAGCGCGCGGCCAAGACCCAGCATGACGGCGCCGACCATGGCGGTCTTGCCGTAGGGCACGGACACGTTCTTATAGACCTCGAAGGTCGTGCCGCCGACCCCGTAAGCTGACTCCTTCAGCATGGGCGGGACCGATTCCAGCGTCTCCACGAACATGGCCGTGATGAAGGGAAGGATCATGACCGCCATGATCAGCCCGGCGGTCAGCATGCCGCCGCCCAGGGCGGGACCCGTGAAGAGGGCGCCGATGACAGGAACCGGGCCGAGCCAATCGATCAGGGGCGGCTGCACATAGGCGGCCATCAGCGGGGAGATGATGAAGAAACCCCACATGCCATAGATGATCGACGGGACGGCCGCGAGCAGCTGAACCGCCACGCCGATCGGCCGGCGCAGAACCTGGGGCGCGATCTCCGTCAGGAAGAAGGCGATACCGAACGACAGCGGAAGGGCCACGATGACGGCGATGATGGCGCTGAAGATCGTGCCGTAGATCATGACCAGGGCGCCGAACTGCTCCGTCACCGGATTCCAGGTCGCCGTCCAGAGGAACTCGAGGCCAAACGCCCTGAAAGCGGGAAGGCCGCCTTCAAAAAGCATCGCGATGATGAGGCCCAACAGCACCAGCACGAAGATGCCGCATCCCCAAAGCAGGCTGACGAAAACCGTGTCGGCAATCCGGCCGACAGGCTTGGCATCGCCGATGTGCCCCGGTTGAACGCCACTCCCAGGAAGCCCAGCCATCGTTGCGTCCATTGTCGTCTTTCCCTTTTGATGAAAGCATCCTGCCGCGCTCCCCAAAGCGCAGCAGGATCGACCCCGGGCAGGCTTGCGGAATGTCTCCGCAGCCAGCCCGGGCTTGCCTCATGAAGTGGACGGTCGATCAGTTCGACCAGACCGGCTTTCCGTCGACGAGCACGTCGGACTTCCAGGCGGCGCGGACGCGCTCAGCCACATCCTTGGGCAGCGGGATGTAATGCAGCTTCTCGGCGATCGGGCCACCATGCTCGAAGGCCCAATCGAAGAACTTCATCACGTCCTTGGCCTGCTCGGCCGACTTCGGCTGCTTAGGCAGAAGGATGAAGGTCGCGCTGGTGATCGGCCAGGTCGCATCACCCGGGGTGTTGATCATGGACGCAGCGAAATCCTTCGCATTCGCCCAATCCGCATTGGCCGCAGCGGCCTGGAACGCGGGAACGGTGGGGCTGACGAACTTGCCGGCCTTGTTCTGCAGTTCGGTGGTCACGAGATTGTTGGCCGAAGCGTAGATGTATTCGACGTAGCCGATGGCACCCTTGGTGTTCTTGACGGTACCGGCAACACCTTCATTGCCCTTGCCGCCAGCGCCAGCGGGCCAGGACACGGAGGTGGCAGCGCCAACCTTGGACTTCCACTCAGCGCTCACGTCGGCGAGATAGGTGGCGAACACGTAGGTGGTGCCCGATCCGTCCGAACGATAGGTCGGCACGATGCCGATGCTGGGCAGCTTGAGGCCGGGGTTGAGGTCGGCGATCGCCTTGTCATCCCACTTGGTGATCTTGCCGAGATAGATGTCGGCGAGAACCGGACCCGTCAGCTTCAGCTTGTTGGCTTCGACACCGTCGAGATTGACGATCGTAACCACGGAGCCGATCACCGCCGGGAACTGAAGCAGATTCTGCTGCGCCAGCTTGGCGCTGTCGACGGGCGCATCCGACGCGCCGAAATCAACCGTGCGGTTGAAGATCTGGGTCTGACCAGCGCCCGAACCGATGGACTGGTAGTTAAGGCCGGTGCCGGTCTTTTCCTTATAGGCGACAGCCCAAGCCTGGTAGACGGGCGCCGGGAAAGTGGCGCCAGCGCCGGTGATGTCAGCGGCGAAGGCTCCGCCAACGAACAGGGAGCCGGCAACAGCAATCGCTGCGCCAAAAGCGGTGGTGAGCTTCACGGGGTTCTCTCCTTGACCAATAGGTGTCGCCCGTCGGCTATCTGCCGCGACGCAACATTGGGCCGGTTAACTGTAACGGTCCGGCGACACGGTTCTATGACCCCAACGTGACAGCGCGATGACGGTTTAAACCTTTGATTTTAAAAGGATTTTTTCCGGCACATCCACCAAGTCGAACCTAACCGTGAAAGTTGCACCGGCATCTTGCCGGCTCTCAATCCCCAGGCGCCCTCTATGACGCGCCACAATATGCTTCACGATCGCCAGCCCCAGGCCCGTCCCGCCCTGGTCCCGGCTTACCGCCACATCCACCCGGTAGAACCGCTCCGTGAGGCGCGGCAGGTGCTCGGGCGAGATGCCGGGGCCGAAATCCTGCACCGAAACCACCGCCGCCGGCGTCCCGCCGCGCTCGATGCCCACCGCCACCTCCACCCGGTGCCCATTGGCCCCATATTTCAGCGCGTTCTCGACCAGATTCTCGAACAGCCGAATTAATTCGTCCCGTTCGCCAAGGACATAGACCGGCTCCTGCGGCCGGCGGATCTCGATCGCCACGTCGCGGTCCTGCGCCAGCGGGCCGAGCGTGTCGCACACATGGGCGACGATGCCGCCCAATTCCACCGGCGTTTCCGGCCGCACATGGGCGTTCAGCTCGATGCGCGACAGCGAGAGCAGATCCTCGATCAGGCGCGACATGCGGCGTGCCTGCGCGGCCATGATCCCAAGGAACCGCTCCCGCGCTGCAACATCATTGCGGGCCGGGCCGAGAAGGGTCTCGATGAAGCCGAGCAGCGAGGCCAGCGGCGTGCGCAGCTCGTGGCTCGCATTGGCGACGAAGTCCGCCCGCATCTGTTCGATCCGGCGCTGATGGGTCAGATCGCGGAAGGTGAGTAGCACCGTATCGGGCGTGCGATCGTCCCGCGCGGTCGGGCCACGGCGGCCCGGATCGAGCCGCAGCGGCACCACATGAGCCTCCAGCCAGCGGTCCAGGGGCACCCGCTCGCCGAACTCGACACGGCGCGGGATCCCGTCCTGCGCCCCGGCGCGCACCGCCTCCAGCACCTCGGGCACACGCACCAGGAACGAGAGAGGGTCCCCCACCTTCGCCGGCCCCACCGACAAGGCAACCCGCTGGTTCGCGGTCAGGATCTCGCCGCCCGGCGTGAGCAGAAGCGCCGGCTCCGGCAGCGCCGCCACCACCGCTTCCACCCGCGGATCGACCCGCGGGGCCGGCGGCGGCTCGTCGCGCGGCGGCTCCGCGCTGAGGGGCGGCGGCGCCTCGCGCCCGCGCAGCGCCACAAAGGCACAAGCGGAAAACAGAACCACCAGCAGCGCCGCGAACGGCGGCGCGATCAGATCAAAGGCCGCGCCCGCGCCGAACAATGCGCACAGCGCCACCAGCGTGCCGAGGAAGGGCAGCCAGGATGCCGCGCCCGCGCGGCCTGGTCGTACGCCGCGCATCATGAGCTCAACCGCCGCGTAAACCGCGTGCCCGCGCCGCACCACGCCTGCGGCATGCACGGGCCGCGCCCGGACAGGCCCGCCGGAAACCAGGGGCGGAAAGGCGCGTGCCGTTTCGGCAGAGGCAGACCAGACATGAAGCGCATTTCCTCCAGCAACATTTGCGTATAGCAATTTTGAGGTCCGACGCAGCGGCTCCCTCGGCATATGCTGTAGCGCCTGCACGAAGACAATAAGACAGTGGCGGCGCACAGAGGCCTTCCAGCGCATTCCTCAAGGTTTTTTCTTTGGCTTTATGGGATCGTTGCGCTCGGGATCGGCTCGCGCCTTCCCGCACGCGCCGCGGAATGGTATCGCGTGCGCTCGCGAAGCACCGAGGAGGGGCGAGTTCTTATGAAATTGGTCAAGCGGCACGGCACCGTCCAAGCCCGTCCGCATCCCCGGTCCGCACGCCGCGACAGGCGTGCGCCCCGCGCGTCGACCGCCGCCATCGCCTCGACGATGACCTTGGCGATGACCTTGGCGCTTGCCGGGCTGGTGGCGGGGAACACCCCCGTGGCGGCAGAGCCCCTTCCCACACCCAGCGTGGATTTCGCGCTCAAGGCCAAGCTTGGCGGACGGGTGCACGTGGATATGTCCCGCCAGGGCAATCGGATGCGGATGGAAATCAGCAATCCGGCGGTGCCGGGAACCTTGCTCGGCTTCCTCAATATCGACACCCGCAAGGTGGTGCTGGTCTCTCCCAGCCTGCCGAAGATGGGGATCGAAACCGATCTGCCGGCGGATTTCCAGATCGCATCCCTCGCCGGCGAAGGCACGCGTGCGGGAACCTCGCAGGTCGCAGGAGAGCCCTGCACCCTGTGGCAGGTGGAGAAGGCGGCTCAGCTCGCCGGGCCGACCACCGCCTGCATCACCGAGGATGGCATCGTGCTGCGCACGCTGGTGGAGATCCAGGGCAAGCCGCACCTCACCTTCGAGGTCGTCTCGCTGGCCCGCGGCCCGCAGGATCCCGACTTGTTCCGCCTGCCGCCGGGAACGCGGACAATGAAGATGCCGAACGGCGGCGGCCTGCTTCCCTCGCCCGGCGTCGGCCCCGCGCTCGCGCCCTGAGGCGCGGCGCGGCCGTTCCCGGCCGCGTCATCTTGCACCCGGCAGCGCGCCAGACGCCGAACCGCCCGACCGGCGGGGTTCAGCTATCGCGCGATTCAAGGCCGGTGGGCAGGGGCGCGTGGGTCGGTTCGGCCGCCGCCTCCCGACGCAAACGCCGCCGCAGGGTGCTGAGCCACAATTCGCGCGAGCCGAGAATCGCCAGCGCAATGGCGAACGGCACGATGTAATAGAACAGGCGGAATAGCAGCAGGGCGCCGACCATCTCCTCCTTGTCGAACTGCGGCAGCGCGATCAGCAGCGCCGCGTCGAAAACGCCGAGACCGCCGGGCGCATGGCTCGCAAAGCCGAGCAGCGTCGCGGTGATGAAGATCACCGCCAGCGAAACCGGATCGATATAAGGCGAGGCCGGCATCAGCATGTACATGGCGGCCGCGCACAAGGTGAGATCGAGAATGCCGATGCCCACCTGGATCACGGTCGATTTGCCCGCCGGCAAGGTGACGAACCAGGTGGAGCGGCCAATCTTGCGCGGCGCCGCGCTCACCCAATACATATAGCCGAACAGGCCGATGAGCGCGGTCGCGCCGATCAGCCGGTTCACCAGCGGCGGCAATTGGTCGACGGCGGTCGCGGCATCGGGATGAATCAGGATGCCGAGGCCGAGCACCGCGATGTTGCCGAGCCAGAAGGTTAGCCCGGCGATGAAGCAAATCTTCGCCACATCGACCGCCGTCAGCCCCCAGGCCGAATAGATGCGGTAACGCACCGAGCCGCCGGTGAAGACCGTGAAGCCCACATTGTGGCCGACCGAATAGGAGCAGAAGCCCGCCATGGCCGCCACGCGATAGGGGATGCGCGTGCGCCCGATGGTCTTCAGGGCGAAGAAATCATACAGGGTCAGGGTCAGATAAGCGCAGGCCACCAGCACGAAGGCGGCGAAGACGAAGCGCGGATCCTTCTCCTTCAGCGCCAGCAACACCTGATCGAACTTCAGCGTGTGCAGCATCCGGTAGAGCACGACCGCGGCGAACCCGATGACCACCAGGCTCGCGATCAAGCCGAGCCCGTGCAGGCCCACTTTGTCCCGAAGGAAACGCCAGATTTTCACATGAAACATGAAACACCATTTCCCCGCCGGCCGCTTCTTGTCCCGCATCCCCGGGGCGCCGACCCGCGGTGCGTTTCTTTGAGGCCTCTTTCCCTTACGTCGGAACGCGTTTCGCGGCTATGCCTTGTTGCCGGCTCTGCAGCGCGGGCACGCATTCCCTAATCCGGCAACACGGCCGGCCCAAGGCAAGCCCTGGATAAGCTCACAACTTCACGGGATAGCCGATTTCCATGGTTCGGGCGCGCGGCAGGCCGAAACGGTCCACCGAGCGCTCCGCATTGCGCGCCAGGAACGCGAACACATGCGCCACCACGTCCCGCAGGCGGAAAATCTCGTCCGGCGGGATGATGCGCTCGTGGCCGATGACATAGATCGCCTCGTCCGGGTCAATGCCGCGCGCGCTTAGCGCCGGGCCGAGCACCGAGGGCACGTCGATCTGCTGCATGTAGCCGAAGCGCAGGTCCACCTGCACGAAGGTTCCGTCCAGCAAGGTCACGCGCACGCGCTCTTCGGGCGAAACGCGCGGCCGCGCGACGATCCAAACCGAGACCACCACCGCCTTGTTGAAGCGGATCTTCATCACATCGGCCATGCGCGACAGCGCCACCGGCGTCATGGCGCCGGCGCGGGACAGGAAGATCGCGGTGCGTGGGCTCACCCCGTCGCTCGCACGCTCCTTGCGCGCCACGAAGCCGTCGAGCGGCTCGGTGAAGCGCACCTGCTGGGCCACCACGCTTTCCAGGCCGCGCCGCCAGCTCACCATCACGAAGATGACGATGCCGGCGATGGTCAGCGGCAGCCAGCCGCCATCATGCAGCTTGGTGAGGTTGGACGTGGCGAAGGCGGCATCCAAAGAGAGCAGGCAGACGCCGAGCAGGATCACCGCCGGCTTGGGCCAGCCCCAGGCGCGATTCACCTGGGCGATGAACAGGATCGAGGTGGTCACCATGGCAAACGCCACCGCGATGCCATAGGCCGAGGCAAGGCGATCGGACGCCTCGAAGCCCAGCACCACGGCGATGCACGCGATCATCAGCAGCCAGTTGAGCCGGCCCACATAGATGTGCTGCTCATTGTGCTCGCTGGTGTAGCGGATGCGCATGGGCGGCAGATAGCCAAGCTCGATCGCCTGCTTGGCCAGCGAGAACACGCCGGTGATGATGGATTGCGAGGCGATCACCGTGGCCGCCGTGGCGAGCAGCAGCAGCGGGATGTCGATCAGGTCCGGGCACAGGTCGAAGAAGGGGTTGCGCACCGCGCTCGGATCGGTGAGCAGCATCGCGCCTTGCCCGAAATAGTTCAGCAGCAGCGCCGGCATGGCCACCACCAGCCAGGCCCGTGCGATCACCTTGCGGCCGAAATGCCCGAGATCGGCATAAAGCGCCTCGCCGCCCGTGATGGCGAGAAAGCACGCCCCGAGGATCACGCCGGCAAGGCCGGGATGATCGATCAGCAGGCGCACGCCGTGGCGCGGATCGAGCCCCACCAGCACCTCCGGCGCCTTCATGATGCCGTAGATGCCGAGAATGCCGATGGAACTGAACCACAGCAGCATGATCGGGCCGTAGAAGCTTGCGATCTTGTCGGTGCCCGCGCGCTGCGACAGGAACACGCCGAGCAGAACCGCCACCGTGAGCGGCACCACCCATTGATGCAGTTGCGGGGCGATGACGCCGAGCCCCTCGATGGCGGACAGCACCGACATGGCCGGGGTCAGCACGCCGTCGCCGATCAGCATCGCCGCGCCCAGCAGGCCAGCGGCGAGCAGATACCACCTAAGGCCGAGCGCGCTGCGGTGCAGGTCCAGCAGCGTGACCAGGGCGAGAATGCCGCCTTCCCCGTCATTGTCCGCGCGCAGCACCAGCATCACGTATTTCACGGTGACCGAGAGGATGATGCTCCAGGTGATGAGCGACAGCAGGCCGAGCACGTCGTCGGGCAGGAAATTGGTGCCACCCACCGCCAGCACGCCCTGCTTGAGGGCGTAGAGCGGACTGGTGCCGATGTCTCCGAACACCACGCCCAGCGCCCCGATTTCGGCGGCAAAGGGCAGAATACGTTTTCGGTCGCGGCTCACACTCAGGGACATGTCGCTGGATCCGCGCGCTTAACGAGGGGGCCGGGACAGAAGGGGACAGCGGCGCAGACAGCGACCCGACAGGTCGCTTCGGCGCCATCCCGCGCGCCGCGATCGATGGTCATAACCGTCCAAGGCAGCCCCCCAGCAGCGCGCGACCGCAGCGAGCCGCAGCCGCTTCACACCTAGCTCTCTTCGCGAATGATGACAATGCGGGTCTCTGCCCTAAGGGCCGCGAATAGATCCCATTTGAAGCCGGCCCAGCGCGCGCGACCGGCGGGGCCGCGGCGACAAGATGGCGCAAGCCCGAGAAACGCCTGTGCCCCGGGCTCTTGCGAGCACCGGGGCACAGACTCATGCAGCCATCGCGGCGCGACACGAGGCGCGCCGGCCGAACCGGCCTCAGTAGCGATAGGTCTCGGGCTTGAACGGGCCTTCCTGCGGCACGCCGATATAAGCGGACTGCTGGTCGGACAGCTTGGTGAGCTTCACACCGATCTTCTCGAGATGCAGCAAGGCCACCTTCTCGTCCAAGCTCTTGGGCAGGGTGTAGACCTTCTTGTCGTACACGCCCGGCTTGGTGAACAGCTCGATCTGCGCCAGGGTCTGGTTGGTGAACGAAGCCGACATCACGAAGCTCGGATGGCCGGTGGCGTTGCCGAGGTTCACGAGGCGGCCCTCGGACAGCAGGATGATGCGCTTGCCGTCGGAGAACTCGACCTCGTCGACCTGCGGCTTCACATTGTGCCACTTGAAGTTCTTCAGGCCGGCGACCTGAATTTCACTATCGAAATGGCCGATGTTGCAGACGATGGCGCGGTCCTTCATGGCCCGCATGTGGTCCACGGTGATCACGTCGAGGTTGCCGGTCGCGGTCACGAAGATGTCGGCGCGCGTGGCGGCGTCTTCCATCGTGGTGACCTCATAGCCTTCCATGGCGGCCTGAAGCGCGCAGATGGGATCGACCTCGGAGACCATCACGCGGCAGCCGGCATTGCGCAGCGAGGCGGCCGAGCCCTTACCCACGTCGCCGAAGCCGGCGATCATGGCGACCTTGCCGGCCATCATCACGTCGGTGCCGCGGCGGATGCCGTCCACCAGGCTCTCGCGGCAGCCGTAGAGATTGTCGAACTTGGACTTGGTGACGCTGTCGTTCACATTGATGGCGGGCCACAGCAGCGTGCCCTTCTTCTGCATCTCATAAAGACGATGCACGCCCGTGGTGGTCTCCTCGGTCACGCCGCGGATGGAATTGGCGAGCT
>NCEH01000047.1 GCA_002304505.1 Rhizobiales bacterium 32-66-11
CACCGCATCCGCCAGATCGGCGTCATACAGCCGGTTGTTGAGGCCGCCACGCACGCCGAGACGGGCCCGGAGCGCCGGAACGCGGGCATCCACGTCGCCGGGCCGCAAGGTCGGCCCCGGCGGAATGCGCACCACCGGCGCCGCAGCGGGAGCCTTGTAGCTGGCGGCAAGCTGCGCCTTGAGGGCACGATAGCCCTCAAGCGGGGGATTGTAGGCTTGAAGCGCGGCGCTCGCGTCCGACGCGGTGCTGAGATTGGACAGAACTTCGAGCGCGTCCGGGAACGTGCGGGTCGCCGCGATCAGCGCCGAAATGCGGCTCGGGTCGAACCGGCCCGCCTGGGCGTGCCGCGCATAGAGCAAGGCCGTGGCGGCGAGCTTGAGCTCGGCGCGGGCCAGCGCCAGGGGATCGGCACCGGGGGAGAGGCGCGGGCGGGCATAGTCGCTCGGTTCCAACCCGTCCTCTCCGGCGGCCGCGAAGCGGGCGAGCACGGCCTTGCCGCGCGCGTTGAAGCCCGAGGTGTCCACGAACACCGGCGCGTCCATGCGGGCCTTGTAGAAGCTGAGCAGCGCTTCCTGCTCCTTGGCCGAACCCACCAGCGCATCGGCGCCGGGAACCGCCAGCAGTTGCGCGATCTGCGCGGCGATGGGCGCGAGCGGGTCGGCGGCGACGGCGGGCGCAGGCGCGGGCGCGGCAGGCTCTGCCGCGCGGACGGGCGTTGAAGGGGCGGGCGCCGCCGCCTGGGCCGGCGTGGTATCCACCGGCGGGCTGGGCGGGACGGCGGCAACCGAAGGGGCCACCGGCGCGGAAGACGTTGCGGGCGCGCCAGCGGAGGACGAAGAGGAAGCAGCGGCGGCCTCCGGCTCGGCCTGCGGCAGGGCGGCGGCGCGGGGCGGCGGCGTCAGCGCGGCGGGCGGTGCGGTCAATTCCGCGTTTGCGGGCTGTGCCATGCGATCAATGGCGGCCTGCGGATCTTCCTCGGCCGCCTGGGCCATGGCCTGCGCCTGCGCCTGGGCCTGGGCTTGGGCCTGGGCTTGGGCCGCTTGGGGGGTGGCGTCGGCCGGCTGCGGCGCGGAAGCGCGGGAAGAGGATGCGGCGGGCGCGACCGCATCCGGGGATGCGGCGGCTTGCGAGGGATCGGGGCGAATGGCCTCCAGCACCCGCTCCACACCGCCGGACGCGACCGGCGTGGCGATGGCGCTCGCCTGGGAGGGCTGCTGCGGCGCGGCTTCCGCGGCGCGCGGCGCGGCCTGGCGCGGTTCCGGGCTGGCATCGCCGGGCGCCGGCGCCTGTCCGTGAAGGTGACTTGGGGCGGCATCTCCCGCCGGCGGGACGGGCGGTGCCGCGGCTGGCCCCGTGGCCGTCCCCATGCCGGCATCGCCCATCACCGGGCTTTCCGCGATGCCGGCGGGCGCGCCCGCGATCAGCGCGCAAGCGAGAATGGCGGCGGTGGCAAATGCCTTCTTGTCCTGACGGGCCATAGGCCTCTCCAAATCCTTGCCGACGCCAACCTTCCTTGCAGCGGAAGCTTGCCTGAGTGCCGCCGCGCATCAACTCACAAGCGTTGGCGTGACGGGTTTTTCCACGTTTGCTATTCGGCGGCAACCGCCAGGGGGCGGTAGGGTTCCGCCACAGCCAGGCCGAGCGCATTGAGGCGGCGATAGAGTGTCGAGCGACCGATTCCCAGTCGCCGCGCAACCTCGCTCATCCGCCCGCCATAAAGGGCGACGGCCGCGCGGATCGCCTCTTCCTCGATCTGGACCAGGGCGCGCACATGGCCCTGCGGGTCAATGAGCGACATCTGGGGAGCGGGATCTTCCGCAGCGTCCTCAAGGTCCGGCGCGGGGGCGAGGGTCACGACATTGTGTCGGTCGACGCGCGCCTGGCTTTCCGCGCGCACCAGGCCGGCGAGCGCCACGGCATTGGTGATCGCCACCTTGAGGCGCAGCGCGCCCACTGGCTTCACCACGAAATCACGCGCGCCGAGGCGGATCGCCGAAGCCACCGCATCGAGGCCGGACGGGGTGACGGAGGCCACCACCGGCACCGGGCAGCCGCGCGCCTTCAAGGCACCCAGCACCCCGAGGCCATCCAGCCCCGGCAGCACCAGGTCCAGCAGCACGCAGTCGAATGCCTCGACCGCGAGCCGCGCCAAAGCGGCATCGCCGTCGCCGACGCTGGTGCAATCATACCCCATATGGGCAAGGCTCGATTCGAGCCTGCGGCGTTCGAGAAGATCGTCTTCCACCAAGAGGATGCGAGCGGTCATGGCAATCCGATGCGGCTGATTCGCCAAGCTTCGGCCAAGATGGTTAAGACAGATGTAACCATCGCCCCCTGCGACACCGGCCGGGATCAATCCGCCCACGCCGCCGTTGAGGGGGCAGGCCCCGCGCGCTATGACGGGCGGAGCAAAGAGCGTTCGGCCCTTTTCCCCTTTTCTGGAGGTCTCATGCCCGGTTCCGCGACATTCGCATCCGAAGCCACCGCAGCCGTCGCCGGCGCCGAGGCTCTGCCCGAATGGAACCTCTCCGACCTCTATTCCGCCATGGATGCGCCCGAGCTGAAGGCTGACCTGGAAAAGGCCGATCTCGAATGCAAGGCGTTCGAGGATGCCTATAAGGGCAAGCTCGCCGATCTGCTCGCCCGGCCGGACGGCGGCGAAAACCTCGCCGCGGCGGTGAAGCGCTATGAGGCGATCGACGACCTGCTGGGCCGCATCGCCTCCTATGGCAGCCTCATCTATGCCGGCGACACCTCCGACCCGGCCCGCGCGAAATTCTACGGCGACATCCAGGAGCGCCTGACCGACGCTTCCACCCATCTCTTGTTCTTCACGCTGGAGATGAACCGGCTGGACGATGCCGCGCTCGAAGCCGCCATGGCGGTGGCCGCGCTCGGTCATTACCGGCCGTGGATCGAGGATCTGCGCGCCGACAAGCCCTATCAGCTCGAAGATCGCATCGAGCAGCTCTTCCATGAGAAATCGAACCCCTCGCGCGGCGCCTGGAGCCGGCTGTTCGACGAGACCATGTCGGCCCTGCGCTTCACTGTGAACGGCCAGGAACTGGCCATCGAGCCGACGCTGAACCTGATGCAGGACCCGCAGGAGAGCGTGCGCAAGGCGGCCGGCCTCGCGCTCGCCGACACCTTCGGCAAGAACGTGCGCCTGTTCACCCTGATCACCAACACGCTGGCCAAGGACAAGGAAATCTCCGACCGCTGGCGCGGCTTCACCGATGTCGCCGCCTCGCGCCATCTGGCGAACCGGGTGGAGAACGAGGTGGTGGACGCCATGGTCGCGGCCATCGGGGCCAGCTACCCGCGCCTCTCGCACCGCTATTATGCCTTGAAAGCCAAGTGGTTCGGCAAGGATGCGCTGGAATTCTGGGACCGCAACGCGCCGTTGCCGAAGGTCGCCACCCGCGACATCGGCTGGGGCGAGGCGCGCGAGACCGTGCTCGGCGCCTATCGCACCTTCTCGCCCCGGATGGCGGACATCGCCGGCACCTTCTTCGACAAGAACTGGATCGACGCGCCGGTGCGCCCCGGCAAGTCGCCCGGCGCCTTCGCCCACCCGACCGTGCCCTCGGCCCACCCTTACGTGCTGCTGAACTACCAGGGCAAGCCGCGCGACGTGATGACGCTCGCCCATGAGCTGGGCCACGGCGTGCACCAGGTTCTGGCGGGCCGCCAGGGCGCGCTGATGGCGCCGACCCCGCTGACGCTGGCCGAAACCGCATCCGTGTTCGGCGAGATGCTCACCTTCCGCCGCCTGCTCGCCCAGGCCGAGACGCCCCAGGCCCGCAAGGTGATGCTGGCGCAGAAGGTGGAGGACATGATCAACACGGTGGTGCGCCAGACCGCCTTCTACACCTTCGAACGGCACGTCCACACCGAGCGGCGCCAGGGCGAGCTGACCGCCGAGCGCATCGGCGCGATCTGGATGCAGGTGCAGACCGAGAGCCTCGGCCCGGCGATCCATCTCAGCGCCGGATACGAAACCTTCTGGACCTATATCCCGCACTTCATCCACTCGCCCTTCTACGTCTATGCCTATGCCTTCGGCGATTGCCTCGTGAACTCGCTCTATGCGGTCTATGAGAACGCGGCGGACGGGTTCGCCGAGCGCTATCTCGCCATGCTCTCCGCCGGCGGCACCAAGCACCATGCCGAGCTTCTGGCCCCGTTCGGCCTCGATGCCCGCGACCCGGCCTTCTGGCAGACCGGCCTTTCGCTGATCGAAAGCATGATCACCGAGCTGGAGCAGATGGAAGCCGCCTGAGGGGCTTTGGGTGCCCATGGCGCCGGGGGCGCCGAGCCTGATTATCGGCATCGGTGCTGCGCCAAATCGGTGCTGCGCCAAGTCTCGCAAACCGGAGGGCGCGTCGCGCGCCCTCCCCCGCCCGCTGGCGCGCTCAAGCCGGGTGCGGCTGAAGCGTTCAAGAACGTGCGCATTTTGCCTTTCACTTGCGCGCCGACGCGGCAATGCCTGCTAGAATTCAGAATGAAATATTATTTGTTTCAACGATTTAATTTATTGAATTTCTTCTCGTTTTAAGATATATTTATCGTCCTAAGACATTATTTCATGATTTTATTCATGGAAAAGTGACGATATCACGCCCGAAATCGGTGGGAATGCGCGGCGCCGGTGGTATTCAGGCCGCCGGGACCCATATTGGGGAAGCTGAAGTGAGCAGGCTTCGGGCGTATCCCCCGCCGCCTTTCGGCTGATGGCGACCAGCCTCCCCCTGCCCGCTGCCTTGCACAGACCCGGCCAGATTATCTGCGTCGACCCGAACGATCTCGACGCGACGCCGATGAGGACCGGGACGAGACTCTATCAGGCCGGACGTTCGGCAGGATCGACCATGGGTGGACCCAATTATGGCGCTTAATTTCCCAAACGTGAGCCGCTCCCTGGACATGGCGCGGAACTGCGTCTGCTTCTGGGGCTATGACGGCGCGTTCGAGGTCGCTTTCCAGGTGGAGACAGGGGCCCTGCGCCGGATCAAATCCGACGTGCAGGAAGATGAAGATTCCCTGCTGCGCGTGTTCGACGGCAATCGCGTCCGCATTCAGAAGGTGGCGACCAGCGCCTATTCCAAGCGGCGCCAGAGCTATTACCGCCTGTCGGCGGCGGACTTCTGAAAGCCCGCCGGCAGCGCCTCAGCCAACCATCAGGCGCATCAGGTCCGCGATCTTGATCGTGGCGAAGTTCGAGAAGGTGTCGGAAACCGCATAGGGCAGGATGATCTGATCCTTGTGCCGCATCGCGCCGCACGTATAGACGACATTGGGCACATAGCCTTCGCGCTCGGAGGGTTCGGGCCGTACCAGCGGCTCGCGCGAGCGCGCAAGCACCCGGGACGGGTCCGCCTTGTCGAGCAGCACCGCCCCGATGGCATATTTGCGCACCGGGCCGACCCCGTGGGTCAGGAGCAGCCAGCCTTCGTCGAGCTCGATCGGCGACCCGCAATTGCCGATCTGGACGAATTCCCACGGAAATTCTGGCCTCAGGATCAACTGGCCGCCGTCCCAGGAATAGAGATCGTCGGATTTGATGAGATACAAATTCTCATTGTCCTGCCGCCCGACCATGGCGAACTGGCCGTCGATTTTGCGCGGAAACAGGGCCATGCCCTTGTTGCGCGCCGCGCTGCCCCGCAGCGGCGTCAGGCGGAACGAGGCAAAATCCTGCGTTTCCAGCAGTTCCGAACGGATCGCCCGGCCACTATAGGCGGTATAGGTAGCGTAATAGGTCCGCTGGCCCTCGCACGCGAACTCGACGAAGCGGGCATCCTCGATTCCGTTGGACTGGGCCTCGGTGACGGGGAAGATCACCCGCTCGCTGATGTCCTCCTCCGGCCCGAACAGAACCTCCACATGCTCGCCGTCAGGCCCGGCGCTGCGCGCGCGGATGGTCGGCGTGGAGGCGAGGCGCACCGTCGGGTCCACGCTGACGCCGCCATTGGCGGAGATGCTTCCGGAGCGGAACGTGAGGGAGGAAATGTGTCCTTCCCCGACCGCGCGCAAGCTGAGGATGAAGCGTAGCCCGCCCTCCGGGGCCCCCGTCTGATCGGGATGGGCAACGATGCTCGGATTGAACAGGGCCGAGGCTTCAAAGGAATATTCGTGAAGAAAATAGGCGCCTACCAGGTGTCGCTGGGCGGTCGTGAAGATCTCGTGCGCCGCGAGCGCCTCTTCCATTTCGTTGGCCCGCGCCTCGAATGTCGCCAGCAGGTTGCGGTGCCGGCCCTGGAAATTCTCCAGCACGTCGGCGAGCTGGCTCTCGGCGGTCTCCGCATCGAGGGCAAGCACCCGGTCGACAATATGATTGGCCCGCGTTTTGTCCGTCGGGTTGAAATCGCGTGGCTCGGTCGCCGGCTTGAAGGGCCGCACGACCACGCGCGCAGGGTCCGGACGCAGGTAAAGCGCCTGCCGGTTCAAGAACATAGGGTGGGACACGGCGGCCTCAGTTCGGTTGATGGTTCGCTTTCGGGCGATCAGGCGCTCAGGGCGCGAAACGAGGCTGCCTGTGTTTGCTCGCCGCGCAGCTGGGCGAGCTGACGCATCTCTACCACGCTCAGGGCGAACGACACGACCGATTCCCCGCCGCGGTTCTCATTCGGCCGGTCGCGATGCAGGCCGTCGCGGCAACTCCCGGTTTCGACATCGACGAGAGATGCGGAAAGATCATTGCTGCCGAAGAACCATGCGAAGGCCCGCTCGGCCTCATCGCGCCAGGTCGGATCGCCATCCGCATCCCATGCCGCAAGGCAGGCGGAGATGGCTGCGGCTGCCTCGACGGGCTGCTGGTCGAAGGCTTCCGGCAGCGCCCGCACATCCGCGAACCCCTCGGTCCCCACGGGGCGGAACAGGCCCGTCGCCGTGGTCTGGAGCGTCATCAGCCAGCGCAGCGCGCGCAAGCCTGCCTCCACATAATCCGGCGTGCCGCTGGAGACGCCGGTCAGGATCAGCGCCTGGGGCAAGCGGGCATTGTCGTAGGAGAGCCCTTCCTCGAACCACACCCAATCCCTGGTTTCCACCGCCGCCATCAACGCCATCAACCGGTCGGCGAGCAGAAGCCGCATGCGCTTCGCTGCCAGGTCCTCCGCCCGTGCCGCGCAAAATGCATCGAGGCCCAGCAAGGTGAAGGCCCAGGCCCGTGGCGAGGAAAAGCCCTCCACCGTGCCGAGCGCCGCGCTGAACAGATCGGCCGCCCACTGTCGGCGGGAGGCATTGTCGTCCAGGCGCGCGCAGGTGCCGAGCGCCCAAAGGGTCCGCCCGTGGCTGTCCTCGGAGCCGCTCTCTTCCAGCCAGCGCCGATCGAAGCTCATGAAATTGCGAAACCGCCGCAGGTCCGGATTCCACGCATGCTGCACGAATGCCGCGAAGCGGGCCGTCATGATTTCCGGCAGAGGGGCTTCGCCGGGGGCATTGAGCGCGCAGGCGAGAAGGAGGGCGCGCGCATTGTCATCCACACAATAGCCGTGGGACCGGTCGGGCACCGCATGCACCGCATGCTGGTACAGGCCGGTATCGTCGCACATGGACAGAAAATGGCCGAGCTGAAGATTGGGAAGCAACGGACGCACCCGCGCCGGCGCGCCGTGCGTGCGCCGGGCGATGGCCTCAAGGCGATGTCCGCGCCGCGCGCTTTCGAACGTCGAGATGTAGCGTTCGGCGGTGCGCTCCCACGTCATGGAGCGGCTGCCGGCGTAGGCACGTTCGCGCATGGCCTCGCGCCGCGCGTCATCGGTCAGAAGGTCGGCGATTTCCGCACCGATGGCGGAGGAATCGCCAAACGGGACGAGCGCGCCGCGGCCGGCGGCCAGAAGCTCCCGTGCGTGCCAATAAGGCGTGGAGACCACGGCCCGGCCGAGGCCGAAACTATAGGCCAAGGTGCCCGAGGTCATCTGCGCCTCGTTCAGATAGGGCGTCACATAGACATCGCACATGGAGATGAAGTCGAGCAGGGTCGGCTGGTCCACGAACTGGTCGAGAAACACAACGTGCCCCTCGACGCCGAGGCCCCGCGCCCGCGCCACCAGGCTTTCGCGATAGACTTCGCCTTGCGTGCGAACGAGATTGGGATGGGTCGCGCCGAGCACCACATAGACCGCATCCGGGCGCTGCTTCAGGACCGCCGGCATGGCATCGATCATCACCTCGATCCCCTTGTTGGGGGACAGGAGGCCGAAGGTGAGAATGACCGAGCGGCTGGCGAACCCGCGTCTTGCCTTCGCCGCGGCGGGCATGACGAAGGGAAAGTCGGGAATGCCGTGGGGGATGACTTCGATCTTGTCCGCCGGCACGCGATAGACCGCGAGCAGGAGGTCGCGCCCCTTCTCCGCCATGACGACCAGCTTCGACGAGACGTTGACGATGCGCTCCATGACCCGCCGCTGCGCGGCGTTGGGTTCCGCGAGCACGGTATGAAGCGTGGTGACGATGGGCATGTTCAGGCGCGACAGCAGCGCCACGATATAGGCGCCCGCCTCTCCGCCGAAGATGCCGAATTCATGCTGCAGGCTGACGACATCGACCTTGGCGCGGTTCAAGGTCTCCGCCGCGCGGATATAATCCTCGATCTTATCGTCATTGACCTGGACCATCACGGTCGCAGGATAATCATAAGCTTGACCATGGTCGTTCATGGCGACGATGGAGGTTGTTATCTGCGCTGGCGCGCCGGCAATGGCCTGCTGGAGATCGGTGGTGAAGGTGGCGATCCCGCAGCGGCGGGGCAGGGAATTGCCGATGAAGGCGACATGCTGGATATGGGTCACGGGCGCATCTCCAAAGCGCGGAAGGATGGGTCCGCTGGTGAAGGGAAAACTTGGGTCGGGGCGGCGAAACCGGCGCCCCGCGCTGGGGTCCCCGACAGCTCGGTCGCAGCCAGCAGATCCGGTTGCGGCACATCGGCCACATACGCGATCAGCGCTTTCGCGCCGCGCAGACCTGCCTTGATCGGCGCACATTCCCCTTGCAGGAAGATCGCGCCGCCGACCGTCACGTCCAGGCTGCCGACGCGGGCATTGCCTTCGAGCATCAGCATCCAGGTCTCGTGCGGTGCGTCCAGCGACCAGGCAACGCCGGGGGCAAGATCGACCCGTTCAAGGACGAAATATGGCGTGGCCGCAAGCAAGGTCCGGCCGTTGCCCAGCGCACGCGGCATCGCTTGCGGGGAAAGCGGCCCCATGTGTGTTGCGGCGACGGCCTGGTCGGCATGAAGCTCACGCGTGCGGCCATAGTCGAACAGGCGAAAGGTCACGTCGCTGCGCTGTTGGATTTCGGCGATGACGAGCCCGGCTCCGATGGCATGGATGGTTCCGGCGGGGATGCAGACCACATCGCCCTTGAGCACGTCGCGCCATTGGATGCGCTCGGCAATCGAGCGATCTTCGATCGCGGTGCGCAATTGCGAAGGCGTAAGCGGGCCGTTCAGGCCGACGGCCACCTGCGCGCCGGGCTGGGCGGAGAGGATGTACCAGGCTTCCGTCTTGCCGTGGTCCTGGCCGAGGGTGTGCGCGAACGCATCGTCGGGATGGACCTGGATCGACAGGGGCTGGGTGGTGAACAGCAGTTTGAGAAGCAGGGCAGTCTCGGGCGCGTGCGGATCGGCCCGCTCGAACCAGAGTTCGCCAACAGCGCCGTCAACGGGGGCAATGGTGCGCCACGGCAGCAAATCGGTGCTGCCCCATGGCTTACGAACCACACGCACGTAGGCCTGTTCGATTGCCATGATCGTCTCCTTGACCGTTCCGCTGAGATCGGGACGATCTAAGACCGGACATGCTCACTCGTTCGGCGCGGATGCGCGTGACGTGGCGTCTAGTGACGCCGGCTTGGCGTCGCGGGCGGGATGTCGCCCGTAACGTCCACATGGGCCGCATCGCTCTCCAGACGCAGTTCCTTGTCGGTGAAGGTCAGGTTCAGCAGGCGCCCGTCATCGGTCAGCAGTTGAACGACGCGGTGGCCGAACACCCCGCGCAAGACCGCCGGGGACAGCCGGATTTCGCCGGAACTCGTAATACCGACAGATGCATTGAAGAAGCTGTCGAAATCATAGGTCGCCCGGCCAATTTCCTGGCCGTCGCACCGCACGATTCCCCCGCCTACCGCCCCACCGATATACCGCATGGAAAGCACTCCACTAATTGAGATATTCACTTTTCCTGATGGAGGCGAAATCCATTCTTTCGGTTCCGACCCGCACAATGCATTTGTGCTGAGCGTCTGCTTTCGAAAACGGCAGCAGGATCACGACCGGATCGACACCCCAGGGCACCCCGTCAGGGCGACCACATCAGGGCGCATGGGATTCCTCGCCGAAACCCACGGCCAAGCATCAAACCCGTCACAAAACGTCGACGACCCTCTTTGATCATCCGTCAATTGTAATATCACATCATGTAATATAGACACTCTCGCCGAAACTACAAGCCATCCCACGCCTATTCGAGAAGCGCCCCTTCCTATTCGAATTTGTTTTACCGAAAATTTTGCCGAAAAAATAAGCATATTTACTGCATTTAATTTCGGAACAATTTCTGATTCATCAAACGAATTGCAATATTTACGTTTCTCGCAACGGCCAAGTCGAAGCCAGAGCTTGTCCTTCGCGCGCCGTTCAGCGCGCGGGGAGCCTGCGTGAAAAGAAATCTTCCCGGGACAGCTTTTGCATGTGTCGCTGGAGGTCGGATTTACGGGGCGTACCGGACAGACGCTCCAGGCACCGGAACATGCCACCCCTGGCAAGGCAGTCAGACACTCTCGCACGTGTCGGCGATCCGCCTGCGGCACCGCGCCCTTATTCTCGCCGCGAGAACAGGATGCATGAGCACGGCGCATGGGGTGGGCAACGCGCCAAGGTCGCGCTTACAGCGCCGCGGCTGCGTATTGAGGCGTATCACGGACTTATCCGCTCATTCCTGCTAAGATGCCACTTGAAGTCGATCCGGCCGTGCATGCTGTTGCCGCGTTCGCACATGAGAATAAACAGATAATGTCGAAGCGGCTTACGTCAGCTCGAACGGATCCGCCACGGTCAAAGATCCGGCTTCCGGTCGGGGAAGCGATGCCGATCGGTCCGAATGACTTTCCGGTTGTCGGCATCGGAGCTTCGGCGGGGGGACTGGAAGCTTGCAAGAAGTTCCTTGCCGCCCTTCCAGCCCGTCCCGGGATGGCCTTCATCCTGGTCCAGCACCTCGATCCCACCCATGAAAGCATGATGGTGGACCTATTGGCGGGCCACACTTCGCTGGTTGTCTGCCAGGCGGCAGACGGGATGATGGTGGAGCGCGATCATTTCTATGTCATTCCGCCCGGCTCGGATCTTTCCGTTCGCGGTGGACTCCTGCGGCTTTCCCTGCCCAAGGCCCGGCATGGGGCGCGCCTTCCGTTCGACTTTCTATTGCGTTCGCTGGCCGAGGCCTATGACAGGAATGCCGTCGCAGTGGTGCTTTCGGGGACCGGAGCGGATGGCAGCATCGGCGTCGTTGCCGTGAAGGAGAAGGGCGGCTTTGTGGTCGCCCAGGAGCCGGAAGAGGCGGGCTACGACGGCATGCCGCGCAGCGCGATCGCGACCGGCGCGGTGGACCTTGTGCTGCCGGTTGCCCGGATGCCCAAGGCCCTCGCCACGCGCGAACCTCAGCCCGCCGAGAAGATCGAAGGCACGGCGCTGGGGGCAATCATCGAGTTGCTGCGCGCCCATACCGCCTACGACTTCACCCTCTATAAGCAGGGGACCCTGCAGCGAAGGACCGAGCGGCGGATGGCGATGGCCTCCATCGGCACCGATGGGATGGACAGCTACCTCGAACGGCTCCGGGGCGATCCCGCTGAGCTCGAGCTTCTGGCGAAAGACCTGCTCATCAATGTCACGAGCTTCTTTCGCGATCCAAAGGTCTTTGAGTTCCTCGCGCAGAAGATCCTGCCGGACCTGATCCGCAACCATGTCCGCGAACAGCCGCTGCGCCTGTGGGTGGCCGGGTGCAGCTCGGGGGAGGAGACCTATTCCCTCGCCATGCTGTTTTTCGAGGCGATGGCGGCGGCGGAGCGCCCCATCCGGCTTCAGGTCTTTGCCTCCGATATCGATGCGGACGCGGTCGCACTCGCGCGGGAAGGCTTCTATCCCCGGACCATAGAGACGGAGGTGTCGCCGGAGCGGCTCGCCCGCTTCTTCTCCCGGGAGGAGCACGGCTACAGAATCGGCCCCGACCTTCGGGCCGCCGTGGTGTTCACGGTTCAGAACGTGCTCGCGGATCCGCCGTTCTCCCGGCTCGACATGATCTCGTGTCGCAACCTTCTGATCTATCTGGGCCCGCAGGCACAGGAGAAGGTCATTTCGCTGTTTCATTTTGCCCTGCGAGAAGGCGGCCTGCTTCTGCTCGGCACCACGGAGACCGTCGGCAATGCCGCTCCCAGGTTCGAGCTCATCTCGAAGTCTGAACGCCTTTATCGGCACACGGGGGGCCGCCGGTCGGATGAACTCGGCTTCTCGGTCGGCAGCGGGGACGGCGTGCGCGTTCCGGTCCGCCCCGCGCGCGGACAGCTCGCCTCACGCCAGAATACATATGCGGAGCTATGCCGGCACCTGGTGCTGGAGACTTATGCGCCCGCCGCTGTTCTGATCAACCGCAAGCATGAATGCCTCTATTACCTGGGATCGACGGACGATTATCTCAGGCTCGCGCCGGGTCTCCCGATGCATGACCTGCTGTCCCTGGCGCGCGAAGGCGTGCGGACCAAGCTGCGCGCCGCCATCCAACGGGCATCCCAGGAGGGCGCGCGGGTGGTCATCGATGGCGGACGGATCGTCCGGAACGGGCAATCGCACGCCTTCAGCATTGCCGTGCAGCCCGTCCTGCACGAGGGAGAAGACCTGCTGCTGATCTGCTTCATCGACGCACCCGCGCAGAATGACAAAGATGGCCGCGCGCCCGCGCGCCGCGATCTTCCCCGCGTGGCCGAGCTCGAACAGGAGCTTGACGCGACGCGCATGGAGCTCCAGGGGGCCATCCGCAATCTGGAGATTTCGAGCGAGGAGCAGAAAGCGGTCAACGAGGAAGCGCTTTCGGTCAACGAGGAATTTCAGTCGACCAACGAGGAGCTGCTTGCCTCCAAGGAGGAGTTGCAGTCGCTCAACGAGGAATTGACGGCCCTGAACGGCCAGCTTCAGGAGACCCTGGAGCGGCAGCGCACGACCTCGAACGACCTGCAGAATGTCCTCTACAGCACGGATGTCGCGACCCTCTTTCTCGATACCGACCTCAAGATCCGTTTCTTCACGCCGGAAACCCGGCTGTTGTTCAATCTCATTCCCGGTGATGTGGGGCGTCCGTTGTCGGACCTCAGTTCGCTCGCCGCAGACGCCGCACTGCTGTCCGACGCAACCGCGGTTCTGAAGGATGGCGCGCCGCACGCGCGGGAAATCGAGGGCGCCAACAGCGCATGGTATCAGCGCCGCATCCTGCCCTATCGGACCCAGGAGGACGGGATTGGCGGCGTGGTCATCACCTTCGTCGACATTACGGAGCAACGGCGGATCGCCGGCGCGCTGGAAGCGGCCAAGCGGGAAGCGGAACTTGCGAATGCCGCCAAATCGCGGTTCCTCGCCGCCGCGAGCCATGATCTGCGCCAGCCTCTGCAATCGCTGGTCCTGCTTCAGGGGCTGCTGGCGAAGTCGATAGAAGGGGAGAAGGCCAACCGGCTGGTCCTGCGGCTCGACGAAACGGTCAGCGCCATGTCCGGCATGCTGAACGCGCTGCTCGACATCGACCAGATTGAATCGGGCACGATCCATGCGGCCATTGTGAGCTTCCCGATCGATGATCTGCTCAACCGGCTGAGGGAGGAACTGGCGTATCACGCGCATGCCAAGCGGCTTGCCTTGCGCGTCATTCCCTGCGGGATCTCGATCGAGAGCGATCCGCGCCTGCTGGAACAGATGATCCGCAACCTGATCTCCAACGCGCTGAAATATACGTCGCGCGGACGCGTCCTCGTGGGCTGCCGCAGGCACGGCGACCGGCTGCGGATCGAGGTGTGGGATACCGGACTTGGTATTCCCGATCAGGAGCTTCAAGCGATCTTCGAAGCGTATCACCAGATCGACAATGCCGCGCGCGAACGCAGCCGCGGCCTGGGCCTGGGTCTCTCCATCGTGCAGCGGCTCGGCATCCTCCTGGATCATCAGGTGCACGTGCGATCCGTCCCCGGCAAGGGCTCGGTCTTTTCGATAGATGTCGGCATTACGCCGGGGCGCAGAGAGCCGAAAGCGGCAGAGCCGCCCTTCGCCGCAGCCGACCACGGCGACGATCGCACGCGCCAGACAGCGGCCATCCTCGTGATCGAGGACGATCCGGACGTGCGGTCCCTGCTCGAGCTGCTGCTGACGGGCGAAGGACATATCGTGGCCGCGTCGCGCGACGCCGTGGCAGCCCTGGCGCTGGTGGAGCGGGGCGCGATCCGGCCCGACCTCATTCTGGCAGACTATAACCTGCCCAACGGCATGAACGGGCTCCAGGCCGCCCGACAGCTCCGGACGAAGCTCCACGACCGGATACCGGTCATCATCCTCACCGGCGACATATCGAGCGAGGCCGCGCGGGATATCGCGCGCGGCGACTGCGTGCAACTGACCAAGCCGATAAAGCCGAAGGATCTGGCCAGCGCCATGGAACGGCTGCTCCCGCCGAGGGGAGCCAGCCGGCCTCGCCATGCGTCGCCCGCGGCGGCCGGCGCCCCACCGGGTGCCCCGGTCGTATTCATCGTCGATGACGACAGTCATGTCCGCGAAGGCATGCGTAACATCCTCGAGCAGGACGGCAGGATCGTGGAGGACTACGACAGTTGCGAGGCCTTCCTCGCGGCCTATCAGCCTGGTCGGCGGGCTTGCCTTCTTGTGGACGCCTATCTGCCGGGAATGAACGGACTCGAACTGCTCCAGCGCCTGCGTGACGCTGCGGACCGCATGCCCGCCATCATGATCACCGGGAACAGCGACGTGCCCACCGCCGTTCAGGCCATGAGGGCCGGCGCCGTCGATTTCATCGAGAAGCCGGCGAGCCGCAGCGACCTGCTTGCAAGCGTCGCACGGGCGCTGGAACAGTCACGCGACGGCGGCGAACGATCGAACCGGCGCGCCGCCGCGGAAAGCCGCCTGGCATCGCTCACTTCACGGCAGCGCCAGATCCTGGACCTCGTGCTCGCCGGCCACCCGAGCAAGAACATCGCGGCCGACCTCGGCCTGAGCCAGCGCACGGTCGAAAATCACCGGGCCTCGATCATGAAGAAGACCGGCTCGAAATCGCTTCCTGCCCTGGCCCGCCTCGCCCTTGCTTCCACCTGGAAGGGCGACGAGGGGGACTTCGAGTGACGGCGCGGACAGTGCCGCTCCCGCCGCGCGGATGGTCGTGCGCGATGCGGCGCATGTGCCGGACCGCCTTGAGTAGTTTCCGACCCTCGCCCCTCATGTCCGGCGGAATAATATGGCCCCGCGACCTATGCCCGAATGCATCCGGGCCTTTGCCGCCGGCGCAGGTCATGCCGCTTGCACTGCTGATTTCCAGATTGCGCGCCGCGACATCTTTCAAGGATGTCAATTTCCGGGAGGGTGGAATGTCCACGATTCTGCTGATCGTCATATTGATTTTGGTGCTTGGGGGCGGCGGCGGCTATTATGGCTTCAGCCGGTACGGCGGCCGGGGGCTCGGCGGTGTGCTTGGTCTTCTCCTGCTCGTCCTGATCGTGCTGTGGCTGCTGGGCGCGCTCCAGGGACTGAGCCTTGGCCGCATGTGATCGAGCGGGCGGGCGGCGCACGGTGATCACAAGAAGGAGAATGCGATGAAAGCGCTTGTCTATCGCGGGCCGGGACAGAAAGCCCTGGAAGAGCGCGCGAAGCCGCAGATCCAGGCGCCGGGCGATGCGATCGTGAAGATGGTCAAGACAACCATCTGCGGCACCGACCTGCATATTCTCAAGGGCGACGTCGCGACTTGCGCTCCAGGCCGCATCCTCGGACATGAAGGGGTGGGGATCATCGACTCCATTGGTCCTGGCGTGACCTCCTTTCATCCCGGCGACCATGTCCTGATCTCGTGCATCTCCTCTTGCGGAAAGTGCGACTATTGCCGGCGCGGCATGTATTCGCATTGCACCACGGGCGGCTGGATCCTCGGCAATGAGATCGACGGCACGCAGGCGGAATATGTGCGCACGCCCCACGCCGACACCAGCCTCTATCCGATCCCCGCCGGCGCCGACGAAGAAGCGCTGGTGATGCTGAGCGATATCCTGCCCACGGGGTTCGAGTGCGGCGTCCTGAACGGCAAGGTCGCACCGGGGTCCACGGTCGCCATCGTCGGGGCCGGGCCGATCGGGCTCGCGGCGCTGCTGACGGCCCAATTCTACGCGCCCGCACAGATCATCATGATCGATCTGGACGACAACCGGCTCGCGCAGGCCCGGCAATTCGGTGCCACGCACACCATCAACAATGCCGACGGTGCAGCGGTGCAGGCGGTCAAGGCCCTGACCGAAGGACGCGGCGTCGATGCTGCGATCGAAGCCGTCGGCATTCCCGCGACGTTCGTCCTCTGCGAGGAGCTGGTTGCGCCCGGGGGCATCATCGCCAATGTCGGCGTTCACGGCCAGAAGGTGGATCTCCATCTTGAAACGCTGTGGGCGCGGAACATCACCATCACCACCCGGCTGGTGGACACGGTCTCGACCCCCATGCTGCTGAAGACGGTTCAGGCCGGGAAGATCGATCCGGCGCGCCTCGTCACGCATCGGTTCACGCTCGATCAGATCCTCGAAGCCTATGAGACGTTCGCCAATGCGGCTGACACAAAGGCACTGAAGGTCATCATCTCGGCATAGAGGTTCGCGCGTGGCGGGAGGCATCCTGCCTCCCCCCCCGGAAGCAATATTGATGATCCTGCAGCCGCGACTTTGCTTTGCATCGCTCTTGATCATAGGCGCTCGGTGCAAGGATCGTCCGGTCAGCCGGAGCCGCCATCTCGGAAATTAAGACGCAACATCTTTATCGATGACGGCGCAGATCGCACGGAAGATGTCGGCTTCTCGAAACGGCTTCTGAACGACAACGGCGGATGGAAGAAGGGTTTTGATTTTCAGAACATCTCCGCTGATGAAGAGATGCGGCACATGTCCGCCCCGACAAATCGTCGTGACGGCGGAGACACCGCTTCCTTCCTGCAGCGCCGCATCGACAATCATCAGGTCCGGCCTGGATTTGTGTGCGGCGATGACGGCATCGGCCTCCGTAGCCTCGATTGCATAGACATCGTGCCCCATATCTTCGAGCAGCTCAGCCAGATGCATGCCGATCACGGCATCGTCCTCAATGATGAGGATCCGCAGCGCATTCATCGCTTGACCATTCACATGTCATCCGAGCTCCCGAGGCGGCGGAATATGGCCGGCCCGGGCCATGAAACATATGAGCACGCCCACCGATTGCGGTGCGCATGCCCTGTTCAACCAAGTCGACATTAGCTCACGATGGCGGGCCCGCAGCAGGTTCGGAAACTACTCACCTTCACGCGCCCTCAGAATTGCTCGAGCCGGAGACGATCGAAGCGCCTTCAGCAACGCGGTCCGCCGTGCACCGGGGTTGCGCCTGGCCGCTTGCGTAAGGAGGCGAGACGAATATATTCCGCGCCGGCGCAAAGTCGAACGGTAGAAGCCGCGTAGACTCTCGGATCTACTTGCAGCCCCTTGGCGCATGAGGACGACGCTTACTCCAAGCCCAACCGTCAGTGATGGTTCCGAAGCGACGGGTCTCTCTCGAAGGTTGGAAACGCCACCAGCGTATGACGCCAGCAAGGCGGGCGAACCGGCATAGGATCGACTCGCCGAAGGCCCAGGTTGAAATCTGGATTCAAACCTGCTGTGAAAAAACGCGTGTCGCAGTGTCGCGTTAAGCTACTTCACCTCTCGGGAGCCGCGTTGATGATTGGATTGCGTGTTCTCGCGGCCCTCGCCGTGCTTATCCCATCGATTTCAGCGGTCGCGCTCGCTGCGGGAGGAGGTGCGCTTGCCGGCGAGACCGGGCACTCTCAAAGCATTGCGAGCCCGCCTCCGCCGCAGGATGGCGTAAATTTGGTGCCGCTTTCTGAGGAGGACGAGACGAGTTCGAAGCAGAGCGGCTGCATGTTCTTGTTTAGCGTCTCCCCCAAGGATTATGTGCAACTGATCGACGGAGAGCTGATGTTCCGCACGCTTTCGGGACTTCACGTCTGCCACATCGCGAATGCCGACGCGTTCATGGACGCAAGGGAATCCGCAGTTTGCGAAGGGATCAGCCTGAAGCTTCGGCGCACAGGGCGCATCCAACACCACCCCGCCAGCGACAGCAGCACCGGGCCGGCGCAGCTATTGATCGGCCAAGGTGGGGTTTCGCGCACCCTGCGCGGCACCTGGGGCGTTGCGTGTTGAAGATGATGGCCCGAAGCGACAAATAAGTCTTGAAGCGGCAACACCGGCGCCGCGTTCATCTATGCGCCCCCCACAAGCGGACGTGGCTGAAAGCCTGCGGCTTCATCGCGCTTGCGCCGCGCGTCGGCCAGCGACCTGGGGACAGGGCCCGAAGGAAAGCTGCTTCGGCTTGCCGGCGAACCTATAGGCCAGGCGCCAGATGCGGCTGCCGTTCGGGCTGACGAGAACATGCAAGCCGCCGCCATCGAATAATTTGTAAGGCTTGTCCTTCGGCTTGGCGTTGCGAAGCGCGAGGTCGGTTAAAGGCATCTGTAGGCATCTCTTTTGTAGGCACGCGGCAGATGCCTACGAACATGCCTACAAATCGATGAGATGCAACGGGACAGCGAGAGACGCCACGACCCTATGAAATAGGCTCAAGCTATTGATTTAAAATGATTTTGAAGCCTTGTGCGACGCTCTGAAGCGTGCGTTTGGCCTCCCGGAAGGGATTCGAACCCCTGACCCCAGGTTTAGGAAACCTGTGCTCTATCCTGCTGAGCTACCGGGAGCCCACGGCTGTTCTAACGCAAGGGCTGGCGCGTTGGAAGACGGGGGATGCGGGGTCCACATCCCAGCACGGCCTCGCGCGCGTCCGGGCGGGGACGCGGGCAAAAAAGCGGCGGCGCGAACAAGGCCCGCGCCGCCGTCTTTACGGATGCCGTCCGCGCCGCTCAGATCCGCGCCCGCGGAAAGACCTCGCTCAGATCCGCGCCCGCGGAAAGACCTCGCTCAGATCCGCGCCCGCGGATCGTGGCGGGCGAGGCGCGCGAGCAGATAGTCGATCTCGGCGCGCGCCGCGTCGGTGAGCGCCGCGCCCGGCTTGCGCTGGGCGTCGGAGGCGATGAAGCCGCGCTTCATCATCACATATTTGCGGGTCGCAAGGCCCACGCCCTGCTGCTGCTCATAGCGCACCAGCGGCAGATGGGCGTCGAACAGATCGTGCGCCGCGTCGCGCTTGCCTTCCTTCTGCAGGCGCACCACGTCGCCCAGCATTTCCGGGAAGGCATAGCCGGTCATCGCCCCGTCGGCGCCGCGCTCCATCTCGAAATCCAGGAACAGCGCGCCATTGCCGGTGAGGATGGAGATCGGCCGCATCGAGCCTTCCGCCTGGAACTTGCGCAAGGTGGAAATCTTCTCCAGGCCCGGCCAATCCTCATGCTTCAGCATCACGCAGGAGGGGTTCTCCTGCACGATCTGGCGGATCACCTTGGGGGTCATCTGCACCGTCAGCGTGAGCGGATAATCCTGGATCACGAACGGCACGTCGGTGCCGACGGCTTCCACCGCCTGGCGGTAATAGCCGGTGATCTGGTCGTCGGTGCGCAGCGCCGGCGGCGGGGCGATCATGACGCCGGCGGCGCCCTTCTCCATCACCTGGCGCGCGAGCGAGCGCATGGCGGCAAAGCCCGGCGCGGAAACGCCGACGATCACCGGCAGCTTGCCGAAGCCGTCGATGAAGCGGGAGGTGATCGCGAGCGATTCCTCCGGCTCCAGCTTGGGCGCCTCGCCCATGATGCCGAGCACCGTGACGCCGGTCGCGCCGGCGGCGAGATAGCGCTCGATCAAGGTGTTGACCGACGCCTCGTCGATGCGGCCGTCAGCGTGGAAGGGGGTGGGTGCGATGGGAAACAGCCCGGAGGCGGTCGCGTCGAGAAGCATGGCAATCACTCAGATGGAGGCGATCAGCCCGCCATCCACGCGGATGACGGAGCCGGTCAGGTAAGAGGCGGGGGCGGAGGCGAGGAAGGCGACCACATTGCCATACTCCTGCGGGTCGCCGTAGCGGCCCATGGGAATGGTGCCGGTGCTTTCGGTCGAGACCTGCTCGACGCTTTTGCCTTCGCGCTTGGCCTTTTGCTCGTCCAGGAACTTGATGCGGTCGGTGGCGATGCGGCCCGGCAGCACGATGTTGGCGGTGATGCCGTCGCGCGCCACTTCGCGGGCGAGCGTCTTGGACCAGCCCACCAGCGAGAGGCGCAGCGCGTTGGAAATGCCGAGATTGGGGATCGGCGCCACCACGCCCGAGGAGGTGGAGGTGACGATGCGGCCCCATTTCTTCGCCTTCATGCCGGGCAGAACCCGGTCGGTGAGGGCGATCACGGACAGCACCATCTGCTGGAAGCTCTTGCTCCACAGCGCCGGGTCCTGACCCGCGGCCGGGGTAGGCGGGGGGCCGCCGGTGTTGTTCACCAAAATGTCCACGGCGCCGAACTGCGCCTCGATGGCGGCGATCTGGGTCTCGATGAGGGAGAGATCGGCCAGATCCCACGCCGGCAAAGCGAGGGCCGTGCCGCCGGCGTCCGTGATGGTGGCCGCGACACGCTCGATCGCAGCGAAATCAATATCGCCGAGGGCCACGTTCGCGCCCTCGCGGGCGAGCGTCGCCGCAATTGCGCTGCCGAGACCGCCGCCGGCGCCGAGCACCAGAGCGGTTTTATCCTTCAGTCCGAGATCCATGGAATATCCTCTTGTCGCCCGTTGAACGGGAAAGGGTTAGCCGGCAATGCCGAGGCGCGCCGGCTGGGCGCCCGCGGCCACGCGTTTGAGATAATCGGCTTTGCTGGGATGCATGTGTTCCACGCACAATTGCGCCAGCGCCCAGGAATCGCGCCCGCGCAGAAGCTCGATCATGGTCTCATGCTGCCGGCGGGAGACTTCAAGCCCTTCCGTGTCGGCGAGATTCTTGGCGCGCATGGGCAGGGTCAGGCCCATGTAATCCTGGAGCGAGCGCACCAGATACGGGTTCCCGCACGCGGAAAATAACGCGATGTGGAAGGCATCGTTGGTTTCGTGGATGCCGCGCAGATCGCCGAGCGCCGCGAAGCGGGCGTAATCGGCCTGGATCGCGCTCAGCTTGGCGATCAGCTCCTGCGGCGCCGGCAAAGCGATCATGAGCGCGGCCTGACGTGTCAGCATTTCGCGCACTTCGTAGATTTGCTGCACTTCCTGCGCGGAATAGGAGCACACGGTCGCGCCCACATTCTTTTCCCGCCGCACGATGCCGGTGCGCTCCAGCTGCACCAGGGCCTGGCGAATGAAATGCCGGCTCGCCCCATAGCGCGCCATCAGCGTGTCTTCCACCAGGCGCGAGCCCGGGGAGAACCGGCCGAAGATGATATCCTCTTCGATCTCGCGCACGATTTCCGCCTGACTGGCATCGCGGCCGGCGGGGATCGGTCCTTCGGGTGTCGAGCTTTCCATCATCCCCGCGCCTCGCCCTCAAAGCCGGACAGGCGGTAGCAATCCTCCACCAGGCGCAAGGTTTCAAGATTGTCTTGCGGCGCAGTCTCGAACGGGGCACCGGTTTCGAGCCCGGCGATGAAATGGGCGATGGTGGCGCTGTAGGAATCCCGGTAGCAGGCCGGCAGGTCATAGACCTGCGTCGCGGGATGTTCGCCGCAGCAGGCGAGCGTATCCCCCGCGAGGCGGATGGTGCCGGTCTCGCCCAGAATCTCCACCCAATCCGCCTGGGCGGGGGGCGCGCCGTGCACGGCGAAGCTCGCGAACACGCAGACGCCGGTGCCCTCTGGCGTGGCAAGCTGGATCACCGCGCCATCCTCGCCCGCCAGCACCGGGCAGGTGCGGGTGAGGGCCGCCGCCTCCACCCTCAAGGGGCCGAGCAGCATGCGCAGCGTGTCGAGATGATGGATCAGCACTTCCGCCACCAGCATGCGCTTTTCGTGGCGCATGAAGGGCTGGCGCACCAAAGCGGGATACTGGCCCTCGGCGTCTGGCACCGTGCCGCTGGTGGCGAGCGTGAGGCGGGCGGCCTTCACCTTGCCGATGCGCCCGTCCCGCAGCCATTGGGCGGCATCGCGATAATAAGCGCGGAACCGCCAGTTCTCATGCACCATCAGGCGCACCGAGCCGGCGACGTCCGCCACCAATTGCTCGGCTTCCGCGAGCGTCGGGGCGAGCGGCTTCTGGCACAGGATCGGCAGGCCGCGCGCCGCGACGAGGCGCACCAATTCCGCATGGACCGCGCGCGGCGCGGCGATATCGACGGCGTCCAGGTCGGCGCCGTCGAGCATCGCCTCGGCGCTGGCGAAGATGGCGGGAATGTCGAATTGCGCGGCGCGTTCCCCTGCCCGTTCCGGCGAGGGATCGGCGATGGCGACCACGCGCGCCCGGCCAGCCAATTCGCGCCAGCCCACCAGATGATGCTGCGTGACCCATCCCGCCCCGATCAGGCCGATGCGAAGCTCCCGGCTCATTGCAGGCCACGCGCCGCTGCGAGCGCGCCCTGGGCGGTGCGTTCGCCGGGGATCGCCCGGCCGGTCTCGACATCGAACAGATAGGCCGCGCTGGCGGCGAAGGCGAGGTCCACCTCGTCGCCGGGGCGCACCCTGACGTTGCGCGGCAGGCGCGCGGTGCATTCCCCGAGCGGGGTTTCCAGCACCACCAATGTCTCCGCGCCCAAAGGCTCGATGGCGAAGGCCTTGCCGCGAATGCGGCCGCGCAGGCCCTCCCCTGCCGCGGCGGGGTCGAGATGCAGGTCTTCCGCGCGCACGCCGAACGTGATCTTGCGCTCCGCAAAGGGGGCGAGCGCCGCCGCGCTCCAGCGGATCAACGGCGCGTGGAACGCGCCCTCGTCCAGCAGGAAGCCGTCCGGGCCGCCGCGCAGGGGCGCGGTGAAGAGGTTCATGGGCGGCGAGCCCAGGAAGCGGGCGACGAAGGTGTCGGCCGGCTCCCAATAGACGTCGAGCGGCGCGCCGATCTGCGCCACCTTGCCGCCGTTCATCACGCAGATCCGCGTGCCCATGGTCATGGCTTCCACCTGGTCGTGAGTCACATAGATCATGGTGGAGCCGAGGCGGTGGTGCTGCTTGATCAGCTCGTTGCGGGTGTTGACGCGCAGCGCCGCGTCGAGGTTCGACAAAGGCTCGTCGAACAGGAACACCATGGGCTCGCGCACCATGGCGCGGCCGAGCGCCACGCGCTGGCGCTGGCCGCCGGAGAGCGCGCTGGGCTTGCGCGCCAGCAGCGCGCCGAGGCCGAGCAGATCGCCCACTTCCTTCACCCGACGGTCGATCTCGGGAAGATGATCGATTACTACGAGGCCGAGGCTGCCGGTCATCTGGCTGCGATCCTCGATCATATGCGTGCCGTATGGCCGGCGCCCGATCCGGATGCTGCATCCTCTCGGGCCCGAACCTGAAACCCGCAGGAGCTCTGGGGCGACCAACCGATGCAATCTGGCACGAGTGCTGGGGAGTGGACCAAAGGCCCCGATATGGCCGCGTTTGACTCAAAACGGTAGTTCGGAACTTCCGCTCCACGGATGTCCGCATTCGATTGGATCGCTTGCAGCCTCCAGCAAGAAGGAAAGCTGGATAAGGCAAAGCCTGCGGAAACCGCACGTTATCATGGCATAGGCCCTATGGCCGGCGGCGATCATCCGCCT
>NCEH01000189.1:0-2428 GCA_002304505.1 Rhizobiales bacterium 32-66-11
CCCTGGAAATACATCTCCTTGATGCGCTGGGTGTCGTAGGCGGTGAGGCCCGCGAACACCAGCACGCCCACCACGGACACGATGAACTGCAGCATCGTGGAGCCGAGGAAGATGTTCACCACCGAGGCGATGATGATGCCGAACAGGCCCATGATCAGGAACGAGCCCATCGCCGACAGGTCGCGCTTGGTGGAGTAGCCATAAAGGCTCAACGCACCGAACGTGGCTGCGGTGATGAAGAACACCCGCACGACGCTCTCATGGGTGTACACGAGGAAGATCGTCGCGAGCGATACGCCCACCAGGCCCGCATAGACCCAGAAGGTGGCCTGGGCGGCGCCCACGCTCATGTTCTGGATGCGGAAGCTGAGGAAGAACACCGCCGCGAGGGGGGCGAGCATCACCACCCACTTCAGCGGGCTCACGAACAGGGCATAGCCGAACTTGGTCAGCATGATGCCGCCGGCCACCTGACCCGCCGCCTGGCTGGGATCGGTGGTCACGGACAGCATGAACACGCCCAGCGCGGCCAGGCCGGTAATGGCGAGGCCAAGGGTCATGTAATTGTAGACACTCAGCATATAGCTGCGGAGGCCCTGGTCGATCGCGGCCTCCGAGCGCGTCACCGTCGTTCCGTAACGCCCGGCGACGTTGCGATCATAATCGGACATCGTCATTCTCCACTTCGACCGCGGGATCATGGGCGCGACCTTCCGGCCGAGCCGCCCCAGCGGTTCAAGGTCAATATGGTGGGTTCAAAATGTGGCGGCAAGAGACCGTTTCGTGAAATTTCCGCAACGTCACCCGCGCCCGCCATCCCGCGCCCGAACCTTTTGCATTATAACATGAGTGGAACGGGCCGGGGCACAAATGCCCGCTGGCGGGGGGTAAATTCATGGGCGCTGGGGGGCGTCTTTCCATGCGCGCGCTTGCGGGCGCAGCGTTGGCCGCCTGCGGGCTCGCCGCATCGGTGCAGCGCGCCTGCGCGGGCGCCTGGACGCTCAAGGAATCCGGTGTCCAGGCCTATCTCCAGTCCACCATGACGCGGGCCGACCACGCCTTCGACGGCTCGTCAAACCTCTATGCGGCCCAGACCTACGACAAGGTTTCCACCCAATTGTTCATGGAGGTCGGCGCCACCGACACCCTGACCCTGATCGTCGCGCCGGAACTGCTCTCCATCTCGCTCGGAAGCCCGGCGGATACCTCCTATCTCGGGCCCGGCTATACCGATCTCGGCGGACGGGTGAAGATCGCGGAGGGCGATGGCTTCGTGGCGTCGCTCCAGGCGGTGGCACGCTTTCCCGGCGCCAAGCCGAGCGAGGGGCCGGCGGTCATCGGCTATGTCAATGGCGAGCTGGACCTGAGGGCGCTGGCCGGCTTCAACTTCGTGCTGTGGGGCTTGCCGTCGTTTTTCGATCTCGAACTTGCCCAACGCCTGCGCTTCGGCGCGCCACCCAACGAATGGCGGCTGGATGCCACCCTCGGGGTGCGGATCGCGCCGCGCTGGCTGGCACTGGCGCAATCCTTCAACGTGATGTCGGAAGGCGCGGGGGAGGCCCCCTATTTCAACGCCTCCTATGAGTATTACAAGCTGCAGATGGGCGTGATGTATGACGTGTCCGAGAGCTTCGCGGTCCAGGCGAGTCTGGTGACCACCTATTTCGCCCGCAACGCCTTGCAGGAGAACGGGCTTGTCCTCGCGGCCCTATATCGCTACTGAACCCCTGGCGGCTTTTGCCCGCCGATCTTGGCGATGAACGCCTCCACCTGCGGCAGCATGCCGGACACGATCCGCGCCACCCCTTGCGCGGTCGGATGCAGCCCGTCGGGCAGGTTCAGGCTGCGGTCTCCCACGATGCCGTCGAGGAAAAACGGATAAAGCGGCAGCCCGTATTGCGCGGCAAGGTCCGGATAGATGGAATCGAACTCACGCCGATAGGCCGAATCCATGTTGGTCGAGGCGCGCATGCCGGCCAGCAGGACCGGGATGTCGCGCGCCTTGAGGCGGACGATGATCTCGCGCAGCGCCTGGCGCGGAATCTCCGGGTTGAGGCCGCGCAGCATGTCGTTGGCGCCGAGTTCCAGGATCACGCCGTCGGTGCCCGCCGGCACGCTCCAGTCCAGCCGGGCGAGGCCGCCGGTGGTGGTGTCGCCCGAGACGCCGGCATTGGCGACGCTGACATCATAGCCCTTGGCGCGCAGGGCGGTTTCGAGCTGGGCGGCGAAGCTGTCGCTGCGCGGCAGGTTGTAGCCGGCGGTCAGGCTGTCGCCCAAGGCCACCAGCTTCACCGTCTTCGCGGCGGCGGGTGCTGACGCAAACGTGAATGCGACCATAAGCGCGATCAGCCCTTTCCGCGACATGAATGACGTTCCATATGCCCCAAGCGCCGGACGCCGTCCGGCCGCGCGTCGCCGACGCGCCCAT
>NCEH01000189.1:2435-8087 GCA_002304505.1 Rhizobiales bacterium 32-66-11
ACGCTGACCGATGTGGATCTCTCGCTCGGCAGCGGGGCGGCACGGGTGCATGTGCTGAAGAGCGTATCGCTTGCCATCGGCGCGGGCGAGACCGTGGGACTGGTCGGGCCGTCAGGCTCTGGCAAGTCGACTTTGCTCATGGTGATGGCGGGCCTCGAACGGGTCGACGGCGGGGAAGTGCGGGTTGCCGGCGAGCTGCTGACGGGCCGTGGCGAGGATGCGCTCGCGCGCTTCCGTGGTGCCCATGTGGGGATCGTATTCCAATCCTTCCACCTCATCCCCACCATGACGGCGCTGGAAAATGTCGCCATCCCCCTGGAACTCGCCGGGCGGGCCGACGCGTTTGCCCGCGCGGCTGCGGAATTGGAGGCGGTGGGGCTCGGTGGGCGGCTCTCCCATTATCCCTCCCAATTGTCGGGCGGCGAGCAGCAACGGGTGGCGGTCGCCCGCGCGCTCGCGCCGCATCCCTCGATCCTGGTCGCGGACGAGCCGACCGGCAATCTCGACGAAGCTACCGGCAAGCAGATCATGGATCTGCTGTTCGCCGCCCATCTGGCGCGCGGCACCACGCTGGTGCTGGTGACCCACGATGCGGCACTGGCCGCGCGCTGCGGGCGCACGGTGCGGCTGCGCTCCGGGCAGATCGAGGCTGACAGCGCGCATTCCTCGGTGACGGCATGAACGCTGGCATTCCGACGCATGCGGCGTCCCGCCTGCCGGTCAGCCTGCGGCTGGCGCTGCGCGAATTGCGCGGCGCGCGGCGCGGCTTCGGCATCTTCCTCGCCTGCCTCGCGCTCGGCGTCATGGCGATCGCCGGCATCGGCTCGTTCGCGGGCGCCCTCACCGACGGTCTTGCGCGCGAGGGACGGGCGATCCTGGGCGGGGACGCCGGCTTCACCTTGATCCAGCGCGCGGCCAGCCCGCAGGAACAGGCCTTGCTGGAGGCCGGCGGCAAAGTGGGGCAGGTGGCGTTCCTGCGCGCCATGGCCCGCACCGGGGAGGGCGATGCCACCCTGGTGGAGCTGAAGGCGGTGGATGGTACCTATCCCATGGTCGGCGCGGTGGAAACCACGCCCGCGGCGCCTCTGCTCGATCTCCTGGCGGAGCGCGACGGCGCGTTCGGCGCGCTGGCGGACGAGACGCTGATGTCGCGCCTTTCGCTCAAGATTGGCGATAGGCTGAATGTCGGCGAGGCCCATTTCCAGATCCGCGCGGTGCTGGACACCGAGCCGGACCGGCTTTCCGCCGGCGTCGGATTCGGCCCTCGCCTGCTGGTCTCGGCCGCGGCCCTGCCGGCGACCCAGCTGATCCAGCCCGGCAGCTTGGTGCGCTGGAGCTATCGGGTGCTGCTGGACGATCCCTCCGCCGCCGCGCTCGACGCCTTTACCAAAAGCGTGCGCGAGGGCGCGCCCGAGGCCGGCTTCGAAGTGCGCACGCGCGATTCCGCATCCCCGCAATTGGAACGCAACGTTCGGCGCATCAGCCAATATCTCACGCTGGTGGGCCTGACCGCGCTGCTGGTGGGCGGCGTTGGCGTCGCCAATGCGGTGGCGAGCCATCTTGCCACCAAGCGCACCGTGATCGCGACCTTGAAGGCGCTCGGCGCCACCCGCGCCACCATCTTCGGCACCTATTTCTTCGAGGTGGCGATCCTCGCGGCGATCGGCATCGCCATCGGCCTCGTGCTGGGAGCGGCGCTGCCGTTCGTCGCCACGGCCGCCATATCCACACTCATCCCGTTTCCGCTGGCGCCGCATCTCGATCCGATGGCGCTGGTGATGGCGGCGCTCTACGGCGCGCTGGTCACGCTCGCCTTCACCTTGTGGCCGCTGGCGCGGGCGCAGGAGGCGCCGGTCTCCACCCTGTTCCGCGATGCCTTGGGACAGGAGCATCGCCGCCCGCAATGGCTCTATGTCGGCCTGTGCGCGCTGGCCATGGCGGCCCTCGCGGCCCTTGCCGTACTGACGGCGGAGGACAAGCGCGCGGCCGTGATCTTCCTCGGCGCGGCGGCCTGCGTATTCGCCCTGCTGCGGCTGGTGGCGATGGGCATCATGGTGCTCGCCGCGCGCCTGCCGCGCCCGCGCAACACCATGGCGCGGCTCGCGCTCGCCAATATCCACCGGCCCGGCGCGCTCACCCCCACCGTGGTGCTGTCGCTCGGCCTTGGCCTCTCCCTTCTCACCGCCATCGCGCTGATCGACCGCAGCCTGACGCAGGAGATTTCCGGCGCGCTCTCGGAGAAGGCGCCGAGCTTCTTCTTCGTGGACGTGCCGAGCGCCGACGCGCAGGAGTTCGCCGGCTTCATCGCCGCCCGCGCGCCGGGCGCCGCCTATCGCGCCGTGCCCATGCTGCGCGGCCGCATCCTCGCCCTCAACGACGTGCCCGCCGAGCAGATCAAGCCCTCCGCCGACGCCGCCTGGGTGCTGCAGAGCGACCGGGGCATCTCCACCGCCGCCGAGGTGCCGGAAGGCTCCAAGGTGGTGGAGGGCCAATGGTGGGGCCCCAACGAAACCGAGCCGCTGGTCTCGTTCGACAAGAAGCTGGCGCAGGGGCTGGGCCTCAAGCTCGGCGATACGGTGACGGTGAGCGTGCTCGGCCGGGCGATCAGTGCCCGCATCTCCAACCTGCGGGAGATCAAATGGGAGCGGCTGGGCATCAATTTCGTCATGGTGTTCTCGCCCGCGACCTTCGCCGGCGCGCCCCACACCTTGCTCGCCACCCTGACCTTTCCCGAGGGCGCCGACGCCGCGCGCGAAATCCCCCTGCTGCGGGACATGGCGCGGGCCTATCCCGCCATCACCACCATCCGCGTGAAAGAGGCGCTGGAGCAGGCCAACAAGATGGTCGGCGACCTTGCCTTCGGCATCCGCATCGCCTCGCTGGTGACGCTGCTCACCTCGGTGCTGGTCCTGGCGGGCGCCTTGGCGGCGGGGCATCAGCACCGGGTGTATGACGCGGTGATCCTGAAGACGCTCGGCGCGACACGTGGCCGGCTGATCCTCGCCTATGGGCTCGAATATGCCGGGCTCGGGCTCGTGACGGCTCTGTTCGCCATCGCCGCCGGCTCGCTCGCCGCCTTTGGGGTGGTGACGCGGGTGATGGAGATCGGCTTCTCCTTCGCGCCCGGCGCGGCGGCCGGTGCGATGGGGCTGGCGCTGGTGTTCACCCTCGGCTTCGGCCTGCTCGGCACCTGGCGGGCGCTGAGCGAAAAGCCGGTGCGGGTGCTGCGGCATCTGTAAGCGGTGGCTCGCTGCGCGGGTGGGGAAAGATTTTTGCGATTTGCGCTTTGGGCACATTTATTTTCGCCCTCCGTCGCCCGACACAAGCACATGGAATAGAATCCTAAATTTCATCCATGAGTATAAAAAAAGCGCCTGAAATGGCGCAATTTTGCTACTGAATTTATTCCTATCGTTCGGGGTGGCCTTATCCTTAAGGGAAGGAGAGGGCTGACCCATGTATCGGTGGCGATCAAACGATCCTGTGTTCGATCCAGATCTGCGAGAGCTTCTGGAGATACGCGCGGCCTTGGCGGAGCTGAGTTTTCTCGTCAAGACCCTGCGGCTGTGCGAGGCGGTCCGCAAAGCGAATTTCAATCCCTACCAGCCGCGCGTTCCACGCTATCGTCCCGATGGCGGGCAGTGGGTCGGGCCGGGCGGCATCGCAATTCTGCCGGTGGCGTTCAAGCCCCGAACGCGCCGGCGCGGCAGCCCGCAGCTCCCGCCATGGCAGGAGGGCGACCCGCCCCGCATCACCATCACGCCGCGTGTCCCGGAAATCGGGGACAACGGCGGCCCACCTCTCGAGGAGCCGCCGCCGGTTCCCCGCGCGGCGCCGCCCACCGCGCAGGACCGCACGCAAGTGGTGAAGCGGGCTGCGAGCTGGCTGCTGCGTGCGGTTCGTGCCGGCGCCAACCTGCGCGCCAAGCTCTTTATAGGCGTGCCTGGAAGGGGCGAGATGGGTCATTGACGTCTACAGTCCCTACATCATGGCCTATCTTGAGCCGCCAAAGACCTTGGCGGAACTTCAGGCGGCTGTGAAAACACCCGCGGCGGGAACCGACGTGCATCATATTGTCGAGCAGACGGCGGCGGCCGAAGCTGGCTTTCCACGGGAGATGATCGAGGACCCGGAAAATCTTGTGCGAATTTCAAGGCTGAAGCATTGGGAGATAACGTCATGGTATCAAACATCTAATTCAGATCTCGGAGGGGTTTCCCCACGAACATTTCTAAGGGACAAGAGCTGGGATGAGAGGAAAAAATTTGGTCTTGATGCTTTGATTAAAAGCGGAGTGCTAAAGCCGTGAAAAAGCCGAAACTGAGCGAGATGCAGACAAATGAACTTGTCGATGCCTTTGCTGGCATCGGGATATTGCAATATAATGCGTTGGATTTAGGTCAGATTGATAAATATAATCGGCTCTTTAAAGAAAGAATAAAAATAGAAAATGAGCTGAAGTCGCGTCCTGGCGATGAGCGACGTGCTCTCAAAGTGCTCTACGGCTATCCCAACATGCAAGTTCGCTTGAATGCTGCAACGGCAACGTTGGCTGTCGCTCCTGAAGCTGCGCGCCAGTTGCTCGAGGAGATCCACACATCGCAATGGCCTCCTCAAGCCCTTGATGCGGGCATGCGACTGAGGAATCTAGATAATGGAGTTTTTAAACCAACATAGACCAAACAGATCTATGCCGACGTTATGGAGGTCTTTCACCACGGGGGTTTTTGAAGGACAAAAATTGGGCCGAACGGCAAAGGGTTGGCCTTGAAGCTCTCGTCAAACATGGGGTGCTAAAGCCATGAAGAAGCGGATACTAAACGAAATGCAGACGAATGAGCTAGTCGACGCCTATGCTCAGATCGGCATGTTGCAATATTCAGCTTTGGATGATGGCAAAATAAGTAAATATAATCGCCTTTATGACGAAAAGAGGAAAATAGAAGAAGAGATGAAGGCGCGTCCAGGAGATGAGAGGCGTGCCCTTATGGTTCTCTACGGTTACCCAAACATGCAGGTGCGCTTGAACGCCGCCACTGCAGCGCTCGCAGTTGAGCCGCAAGCGGCGCGTCGGTTATTAGAGGAAATCTATGCATCTGGCTGGCCGCCACAAGCTTACGATGCGGGAATGCGATTGAGCAGCCTCGATGATGGAACTTTCAAGCCGAAATAGTCCGAGCGGGGCAGCGCTAACCTCGTCGAGCAGACGGCGGCGGCCGAAGCGGGATTTTCGCGCGAGATGATCGAAGAGTCGGTGCACGCGCGGGTGCATCTCTGAGGGTGGGACTGGCCGGCCGAGCCGATGGATCCGATTGGCGCTCCGGAGCGTTTTCTTGAGGTACGGCGGAAGAGAATTGTAATTTTCGCGAATAGGCTCCCGGTTTTGACTATGATCTTCCAGCGGAAGGTTCAGGGCTTATTTCCAACCGTGCCCTTTTCCCCCCCAATCGTGGAGGCACCGCTGCGAAACATCGATTTCAGCTCCTGGGAGAGCCTGCTGGTGACCCTGATCGGCCTGGCTTTGGTCACGCTCATCGGTGTCGGCATTCGCCTTGTGGTGATGTTTACCATCCAGCAACGCCGCGAGCGCATGAACCGCCAGATCAATGAGCGCCTGCGCACGCTGATCGCGGCCTACAAGACGCTCGGCGG